>CAJJUC010000119.1 GCA_905195005.1 uncultured Eubacteriales bacterium
GCCGCGGTAGGTCTCGCTTCCGTCCGTCACATAAAAGCTGTAGGAGGCATTCGTTGTTCCGTCGGAAAATATCGGAATAAGACTGACAGTGTACCAAACATCGGTTTTAATTGTGCAAATTGTTTCTGTTGAAACACTGCTGTAATTAACGCCGCTGCCGTTGGAAGCGCTGCATGATTTAACAGCGTAAAGATTTCCGTTTTTAATATAAAGGGTTTTAAGTGCATTTGAAACATTTGTTCCGTCGGCGGTAAACGTAAGCGGATAATATTCAACATCTGTCATTGTGTTTCCGTTAATTTTGAATTTGAACTCCGTAACCGAGCCGGACGGGACCGTGCCGCCGCTTATCTGATTCTGCCTGAGAATGACTGAGGTCTGCCGCCTGTTATTTTCGTTTGATTTATAAGTATAGGTTATTTCAACCGTGTTGTCGGTTGTACGGAAACCGCTGTCAGCCCAGTACGTAACCTGAAACGGGTCTGACTCACCGTACTTGATTTGCATAAGCGGATTTTGTGCAAGAATTGTTTCCGTGCTTGCATATGCCGATATTGCCGCAAAAGAAAGCAGCATAGCAAATGCAACAATAAGTGATAATACTTTTTTCACTGTTTTTACTCCCCTTTTCTTATTTTTTGTTTTTGAAAAATTCATCAACCTGACGCTGAATTTCCTTTTTGATTTTTTCGGAGCCTGCTTCTTCAAGCTTTTTGCGGTGCTTTTCCCACGATTCTTCGGTATAGTTATAAAGAACATAAGCCGACTGAACTGCGGAAACGGCTGAAATTTCGTTTTTAATAGGCGTCATATCCAATGTGAAGCCGATAAGCGGAGAAAGCATTGCTTCGTTGTTCTGCTTTTCCGTCTGTTCCCAAACATCGTCGTCCTGACCCTCCATGATAAGGGCATTGAACTGATTTCCGAATTTCCAGCTTGCATTCGGCGTGTAGCCGCTGTTCTGCGTGAGAACAACCTTTTTCTCATCATTAAATGTGTAATGCTTACCCTCGATTCCGAAGCAAATAAGATTGTAAAGCTCCTTGTCGGAATTGAGCAGGCTGATAAATTTAACTGCTTTTTCAGGATTCTTTGCATTTCTGCCGACGGCAATCATTGTTTTTGCGCCGCCGTCACGGAACATATAAGGCTTATTCCAGCCGACATAGCGAACATCCTGACCGATTGTGTTTTTAACCTCGGCAAGTACGCCGGGCTTATAGCCCTCGCAGGCAACAGCATATTTGCCCTGACTGTAATCAAGCGTGTCGTCACTAAGTCCGACAATATCCTCGCGGATATAACCTTTTTTCAGCCAGTCGCGGAAGGTTAAAACGCCCTCTTTCCATTCCGGGGTATCGTATATAAATACTTCGTGCGATGAAGCGTCCGCGTCCGTTCTGATAGCAACGGAGGAGTTAATAGCCTCATACTTCCCCTCATAGAACAAGCCGATGCCCCAGTTATTGCGGAACGGGATAACGCTCTTGCCCTCCCCTTCCTTAACCATTTTCAAGAACGGTTCAATGTCCTTTGCGCATTTAACGCTGTCGAAATCAAACTTATATTTATCCGCATAACGCGTCTGAACCGTAAGCCCGACGGGAAGCGCGAATATCTGCAAATTCGGAACTGCGTAAACGCGTCCGCCAACGCGCGCAAATTCCCATGCGTATTCGGGAAGCGCGTCATAAAGCTCAGGCGCCTCTTTAGAAATCATGTCGGTGATATCGAGCAAGCCTTCGTTTGACACCGCGTTGCTGTACTGATTAACAAAGCCGGTAAAGCAAAGGTCAAACGGGTCTCCTGCTGCCATGTTCATGCGCATCTTTTCATTAAACGAGCCTGTGTCGATAAACTGCAGGTCAATCTTTGCACCGATCTTCTTCGTTGTGATTTCATTGACCTTTTCCATAACGCTTTGCTGATCCGATTGCTTGTCGCCCGGAACATACCATGTGAGCGTCGGAACAGCGTCCTTCTCCTTCTTTCCGCAGCCCGAAAGCGCCGCTGCGGAAACTGCCATAACGGCTGCAAGAATGGTTGCTAAAAATCTGTTTTTCATCATCTCTGTCCTTTCTTATATAAATTTTAATTATTATCCCTTTACAGAGCCGACCGTAAGTCCCTTGACAAAATATTTCTGAAAAAACGGGAAAACAAACAGTGCGGGTCCCGCAACGAGCACGGCGGTTGCCATGCGAACCGTTTCGGACGGAATCTCCTCTGCCGACAAAAGATTTGACATGTTGCTCACGCTGCTGTCCTGAAGCAGCTTTATGTTGTTCATCACGCGCTGCAAAAGATACTGAAGGCTGACAAGCTTATCATCATTAATATAAAGCATTGCTTCATACCAGCAGTTCCATTTTCCGAGGAAGATGAACAATGCAACGGTTGCAAGCACCGGCTTTGAAAGCGGAAGAATCATAACCGCGAGTATTTTATATTCGCTTGCGCCGTCGAGTACTGCCGATTCAACGATTTCCTCGGGGATCCCGGCAAAAAACGTCCTTATCATGAATATGTACCACGGGTTAATAAGTGACGGAAGTATGTAGACCCAGATTGTGTCGTTAAGATGCAGATACTGGGTAAGCAGAATATATGTCGGAACAAGACCGCCCGAAAAAAGCATTGTGAAATAAAGATAAAATGAAATTTTCCCTCTGCCGCGCATTTCCTTTCTTGTAAGCGGATACGCTATCATTGACATCAGCAGCAGTGATAAAAACATCGACACCGTTGAAAAAATAAACGTTACTTTATATGCATTTATGATTGACTGAGGATTCTTGAATAAATACTTATATGCGGATAAATCGGTGTGCATCGGCAGTATTTTATATCCGAAATCAGATATATCACTCTCGCGCGAAAGCGACACGCTGACTATCATTATAAACGGCACTAAAATCAGCACGCAGGCTATTGCAAAGCCAAGCGTAATAATAAACCGCGTTCTTTGTTCACTTTTCTTCAATATGCACACCTCCTTAAAACAGCGCCCTGTCGGGATCGATTTTCTTGCTTATTGCATTTGTTATCATAACAAGAACAAAGCCAACAGCGGACTGAAGCAGACCGACAGCTGATCCCATACCCATATCGCCTATTTCACGCAGAGCACGGAAAATATATGTATCGACAACATCGGTTGTTTGGTACAATGAGCCCGAATCGCGCGGCAGCTGATAGAACATTCCGAAATCAGCGCGGAATATATTTCCGATTTTCAGTATCGTCAGAATGCTTACAAGCGGAAGCATTGTCGGAATAATAACGTGGCGGATTATCTGTCTGTTATTCGCACCGTCGATTTCACCGGCTTCAATAAGCGAGGAATCAATTCCCATCAGAGCCGCATAATAAGTGATACTGTCCATTCCGATTGACTTCCACAGGTAAACGATAACGAAAATTACGGGCCACGGCTTGGGATCGGAATACCAGTCAACAGCGCCCGAGCCTAACTTTTCAAGCCATGTGTTGAGTATGCCGAAGCGTGTGTTTAAAAAGCCGTAAAGCATGTAGGAAGCAATAACCCACGAAACGAAATAAGGCGTTATAAATATCGTTTGAATCGTTTTGATTGCGGTGCGGTTCGTCAGCTGGTACAAAAGAATTGCAACAAGCAGCGACATCACCGTTCCCGTCAGAATAAAAAGCGCGTTAAGGTAAAGAGTGTTCACCGTGATTCTTGCAAACTCGGTGGACTTAAAAAAGAATTTAAAGTTATTCAGTCCGACCCAGCGGCTGCCGAACACCCCGGTTGAATATCTGTAATCCTTAAAGGCGATAATAATTCCGGCCATGGGCAAATAGTTAAATATAAAAACCAGAAGCATCGGCAAAAAGCACATTGAAAAAAGCTGTAATTCGCGCTTGTTCACCTTTTTCTTTCCGGCATTTTTTTGTTTTTGCATCGTTTTCTCTCCCTTGATGAATTTGTTTGGCTATGCCTATCGGTAAACAACAACGCCCTGAAACCACTGCCAGCTCACATGAATATAAACGTCATCGTCTTTAAAAACATCCTTCGGTGTGCCCTTGCGCCACGTTTTGTCTTTCACATCGAATATAAGAACATTGGCATTCATCGTTGTTCCGATCCGCTTCGTTCCGCTCGGCTGCGACGCGTCCGGCGCCTCGGTAATTATCGTGTTACCGCTTTTTTCGATAACGCGGGCAAAGCTGAAAAACATTTCTCCGTGAACCTTTGTTTCCCCGCCCGATTCATCACTGGCACGCGTCACGTAGTTCGGGCTTCCGTTATGTATGCTGTCGGAATCGAGTAAAAACGCTGCTCTGTATATTTCGTTCGACGCATTTACATCAACCGCAATAATGTCACCGGGGCGAACATCGTCAAAAGTCTTTGAGGCGCACCATTTTGTTTCAAGGCTGAAATTATCACTTATAAATGCACGGTTCACCGTTCCGCCGAAATTAACATATTCAATCTGCTTGCGCATATCATCGGTTTCCTTGTCCCTCGCATATTTAACGGAGGTTACAAGAACCGATTTGTAGTTACTCATCGTGCCGCCCGATGTGCCCGATGCAAAGCTTGCGTTATCCTTAATAACAGCAACGCCGATTGAATAGTTTTCGTCGGCATCGTATATTTCAACATTTGAATATTTCGCGGTATTATACGAAAGTGAGCTTCTGTTTGTTATAAGGCAGTTTGAAGCGTCCGTTAAAAGCTCCGGCTTTTCGTAATCATCGTTGACGGTAAGTATAACAAGCGTGCTTGTTGTCATGTTATACATTTCGCCGTAACGGTAATTATAATTGTTGTATGCTTTTGTCAGCTTGCAGTCGAGCGAGAAATGCTCCGTGTCAACGCTCTTGTTGTCGTTGAGCTTGGGCAGGAATATCTCGTCAACAGCGCCGTCCTCCGAGAGCGTATATTTTATAAGCATTCTGTCGCCGAGCTGATTTATCGCCTTTTCCGCAGCAATTCGCTTTCCGTCAATTTTCACTTCGGTATCGGTATAAAGAACCTCGTCCTTTTTGTCCTCCTTGGCAAGCTTCAGTGCAATTCTCTTTTTAAGCTTCTGCTTCGGGTCAAGCATTGCCCTGAGAACCCATCCGTATGTTCCGCTTCCGTTGTTATTTATGCTCAAATAAGCAATTTTTCCCGAAGCGTCCGTCACAAATGTGCATTTTTTTCCGTTTTCGGCATCGGTCGGAAGAATCCCGTTCGATGTTTTGTAAGGGGCGCCGTCAATATAAATTTTTTCGTCATCATGCGCTGTTATTGTGCCTTCGGATTTTGATGATGTTACGATTATTTCATATCTTCCCTCGGCATTTATCGGCGTTATAACGTTCAGGCAGTCGAATTCCTCTATCTCGCTCAGCTCAAGCTTGCCTCCGCCCTGTCTTCTGAGCACATAATCGCGGTCGCTTAAGTCAAGCGTCGCTTTGGTTTTTGACTTATCGCCTATCTTTTCGGATTCCGGCAAAACCGAATCCGTAATGTATATATCATATTCAGCCGCGGACACAACGTCGAACCTCGAATCGCCGTCATTATCGGTTAAAGTAATATAACCGTCATCAAAATCAAAGTCCGCTTCGGAGGCTGCCGAAAGAAGTGTGTTGTTCTTTATGTAAACCGCATTATCGGCAATATATTCCGTGTGCGCTTTTCCGTCTTTTTCATAGCTGATATAGGCTCCTCCATGCTGAATATTTCCGCATTTATTCACATCGTCCGCCGAAACAATAATCTGCGATTTTCTTTCTGGGAAAAGTGCCAGCGCTCTGTCGTCTTTGTAATAGCATGTGACAAGCTGACCGAGCAAACCATCGCCTTCAAAGCCGCTGTCTTTAAAAACCTCGGAATCTATCGAAACAGTTGCGCCGGAGGTTTTTCCGCCGCCGTAACACGAGAAACGGTTTCCGTCAACAGTTCCCTTTTTCTTTTCGATGCTCATATAATTTGACAAAACAGTTTCGCCGTCCGCAGCGGAATATTTAACAGTATCGCCGCTTATGCTTTTTATGGACAAAACAGGAGTATCGGTAATCTCTTTTATAATTCCTGCAAAGGAAAGCTTTGTTACAGGTTGTGTAAGCTTGGATATATTTTTAGGAAATATTTTTTTGTCGTGCATCACGCGGACATAGCCGTTCGGATAACCGCCTTTTACATAGGCTTCGTTTTCATATCCGATAACATACACTGCCATTTTTGCGAGCTGTTCGTATGTTACCGCGGAATCGGGATTGAACAGTCCGCCGCCGCTGCCTTTAATCAAGCCGAGAATGTAAGCGGCTCTCACTGCTTCATATGCGCGGTGTCCCTGCGGAACATCGGTAAATATAGCGTCCGTTGTCACATTTTCCGATTTTTCCATAACCTCCGCGAAAAGGTCGGGATATGTGAGCGTTGTGTTCATAACGCCGCTTTCTTCGGATACGTTTTCCGAAAACCCGAGAAGCCTGAGAAGAACGGTCACCGCATCGGCTCTTGAAACGGGAGCAAGCATATCATTATAGGAAAGTCCCTCCCACTCGGCAATATTAAGACGGGACAGAAGCCTTATGCAATTAAGCTCTTTTTCGGTGAATTTTTCCTTCTCTGAGGAGTTTTGATTCCCTGTACCAGGATCTTCCTCCGTTCCGGTTTTATCTTCTTCGCCGCTCGGCCGGTCCGACTGCATTTCATCCTCGAACTGTTCGCTTTCAAGCTCCATTTGTCCCTCGGTCAGTGCACCATCGTCATCATTTGATGCCGCGGCAGCTATAACCGAAAAGCTCATTGACGCAGCAATAAGTATGCTGATTAATTTTTTCACCGCAGTCACCTCCGTTTTACTCATTTATTAATCCGTACAGCCGTTTTATAACTGCTGCCGATTCCGCTCTCGTGAGCGTTTTTTTTGGCATAAAGCTGCCGTTGCTCATGCCGCGGATAATACCGAGCGCGGAAGCTGCATTAATATCATCGGCTGCCCATGAGCTTATTTCGGAGCTGTCGGCAAAGGAGGCGCTGCCCTGCGGCACGTCAATGCCATTTGCTTTGCACGCACGCATCAGCATTACCGCCGCTTCCTCACGTGAAATATTATCATTTGGTCTGAATTTGCCGCCGCTTCCGAAAATTATGCCGCTGCCGGCTGCTGCCGAAACAGACTGTGCATACCACTCATTTGAATAAA
>CAJJUC010000120.1 GCA_905195005.1 uncultured Eubacteriales bacterium
ACATACTGACGTATATCAAGCCCGACAACACAGAAAAAGACGATTTTCAGGCTTTCTGAGCGCGTTCGGATATTAACACATCTGCCTAAGATACTGAAATAAGAGGTGTATATATGAACAAAATATCAATTATCGGAACCGGAAGCGTTGGTTCGACCATTGCGTACACGCTTACTGTAATGGGGCTTGCGTCGGAAATAGTGATGATCGATATAAACAATGAAAAAGCTCTCGGAGAAGCGCTTGACATCAGGCAGGGAACGCCGTTTTGCGGAGCCTGTTCGATTTATGCCGGTGAATACCGCGACGCAGCGGATTCCGACATTGTGATTCTTACCTCCGGAGTTGCGAGAAAGCCCGGTCAGTCAAGACTTGAGCTTGCGCAGACAAACGTTGATATTACTAAGTCAATTATCCCCGAGATTACAAAGTATGCTCCCGGAGCTACATATATAATAGTAAGCAATCCCGTTGATATTTTGACGTACACATTCCACAAGTTTTCCGATCTTCCCGAAAATCGCATAATCGGTTCAGGGACAATTCTTGACACCGCCCGCCTGCGTGCAAGACTTTCGGAATATTACAACATTAACCAGGGCAATGTTCATGCGTATGTTTTCGGCGAGCACGGCGATTCGTCGTTTATTCCGTGGTCGGTTGCGAATATTTCGAACATTCCGATTGCGCAGTGTTCAAAGCTCATCAACACAACGGGAATAACGGCGCCGGAGCTGAATTATGCCGAAATTGAGCAGTATGTAAGAAAATCGGGCGGCAGAGTTATTGCGAGGAAGGGCGCAACGTTTTATGCGGTGTCAATCTCCGTTTGCCACATCTGCAAATGCATTCTCAGCGGAATCGACACAACAATGACCGTTTCGACAATGATGCACGGGGAGTACGGAATTGACGATGTGTGCCTGAGCACGCTGAACATGGTCGGCTGCGACGGTGTGCGCGGCAAGGTAAATGTTTCGCTGACGGCTGATGAAGAAGAAAAGCTTCGCCTCAGCGCGCAGACTCTTAAGGATGTTATAAAGAATCTTGAAATATAAGCAAGGCGTTTTTGCCTGAAAAAGAAAGGTGAATAAAATGGAATACCGTATTGAACATGATTCCATGGGAGAAATGAAGGTTCCTGCCGACCGTCTTTGGGCGGCGCAGACGCAGAGAAGTCATGAAAATTTCAAAATCGGTGTGGATATTGAAACTATGCCGCGTGAAATCACACATGCCTTCGGAATATTGAAGAAAGCGGCGGCGCTCGCAAATGCGGAGCTTAAGCCCGAAAAGATGACAAAGGAAAAGCTTGAAGCAATCTCGAAAGCATGCGACGAGGTTATATCGGGCGAGCTGAACAGCCATTTCCCGCTTGTCGTATGGCAGACGGGCTCGGGAACGCAGTCAAACATGAATGCGAATGAGGTTATTGCAAACCGCGCAAATCAGATTGCCGGTTCAAAGCTTTGCCATCCGAACGACGATATTAACATGAGCCAGTCCTCGAACGACACTTTCCCCACGGCGATGCACATTTCCGCCGTTACGGCGATTGAGGATAAGCTGCTTCCGGCGGTTGAAATGCTGATTGAAACCTTTAAACGCCTTGAATCGGAGAACGAGGGAATCGTTAAATCCGGCAGAACGCATTTGCAGGATGCAACGCCGAGTAAGTTCAGCCAGGAAATTTCGGGCTGGCGCGCAAGCCTTGAGCGTGACGCGGAGCTTCTGAAAATGTCCGTTCAGCCGCTTTACGAGCTGGCGCTCGGCGGAACGGCTGTCGGCACGGGGCTTAATGCGCCGAAGGGCTTTTCGGAGCTTGTTGCCGAAAAGGTTGCCGGTCTTACCGGAAAAAGCTTTGTGACGGCGGAAAATAAGTTCCATGCTCTTACCTCAAAGGATGAGCTTGTGTTTGCGCACGGCGCAATAAAGGCGACAGCCTGCGACATGATGAAGATTGCAAACGATGTCCGCTGGCTTGCTTCCGGTCCGCGTGACGGCTTGGGTGAAATTCACATACCCGAAAACGAGCCCGGTTCTTCAATCATGCCCGGAAAGGTTAACCCCACGCAGTGTGAAGCGGTTACAATGGTTGCCGTTCAGGTTATGGGCAACGATGTTGCTGTCGGCATGGCGGCGTCGCAGGGCAATTTCGAGCTGAATGTGTTCATGCCCGTTGCGGCATATAATTTCCTTCAGTCGGCAAGGCTGCTTGCGGAAGCAATTGTTTCCTTTAATAACAATTGCGCTGCCGGAATCACTGCGAATAAGGAAAAAATGTATCACAATCTGCACAATTCGCTCATGCTTGTTACGGCGCTCAATCCGTACATCGGATATGAGAATGCTGCAAAGACGGCGAAAAAAGCATATAAGGACAACATTTCTCTCAAAGAGGCTTGCGTGCAGCTCGGCTTTTTGACAGAGGAACGTTTTGACGAGGTATTCCATCCCGAGCAGATGGTTTGATAAATATTTTTGTGAGGGGAGTTAATGATCAGAATATGAAAGTCAGTTATTTTCCCGGCTGTACTCTCCGTACAAAGGCAAAGGAGCTTGATTTCTATGCTCGCCGCTGCGCAGAGGCGCTCGGTTTTGAGATGTGTGAAATAGAAAACTGGCAATGCTGCGGCGGCGTTTTTGTGAGCGCGAAGGATGAAATTGCATCCAAGCTTTCGAGCGTGCGCGCTCTTGTTGCCGCAAGAGATGCCGGTCAGCCTTTGGTCACGGTGTGCTCAGCCTGTCATAATGTTATAAAGCAAACGAATTATGCAATGCAAAACGATGCGGACTTTTCCGCAAAGGTAAATCTGTATATGCAGCAGGACAAGAATCCGTCCGAGCCTTATTCGGGTGAAGCGGAGGTTTATCATTATCTTGAATGGCTGCGCGACAAGGTCGGTTTTGACAATATCAGAAAAGCGGTTGTAAATCCGCTTGCAGGCAAAAAAATTGCGGCTTATTACGGCTGCATGCTGCTGCGCCCGGGAAAGGTTATGCGCTTTGACGATCCCGAAAATCCGAAAATAATGGAGGATTTTATAAGCGCGCTCGGAGCGGAGCCCGTAATTTACGCGCAGAGAAACGAGTGCTGCGGCGGATACGTTGCGCTTGAGGACGCGGAGTCCGCAAAGAGAAAGTCAAACGCCGTTTCGTCCGACGCTGTAAATCACGGCGCGGAAATGCTTGTAACGGCTTGTCCGCTTTGCAAATATAATCTTGTTAAGAGCGGAAGCACAGCGCCGGTGGTTTATTTCACCGAGCTCCTGGCGGAGGCGCTCGGCGTAAAGGGGGATTACCATGCAGAATAAAAATGAACTTCGCAGAGAACAGATTCTCCGCATGAGCGGCGTGAATCCGCGCAAGTGCATGCGCTGCGGAAAATGCTCGGGAACATGTCCCTCCTACGGCGAGATGGAATACCATCCGCATCAGTTTGTATATATGGTTGAAAACGGAGAGCTTGACGCGCTTTTAAAGTCCGATTCAATATATAAATGTCTTTCGTGCTTTGCATGTGTGGATCGCTGTCCGCGCGGCGTTGAGCCGGCAAAGCTTATCGAGGCGCTGCGCCTGACGGTCATCCGCGAAAAGGGCGCAAATCATATGACGGCGGACGATATACCGCCGCTTGTTGACGACGATATGCCCCAGCAGGCGCTGATGAGCGCTATGCGCAAATATTCCAAGTAAGAAAGGAGAAACAGACCATGCAGAGAATTGGAGTTTTTGTCTGTCATTGCGGCACGAACATTGCCGGAACGGTGGACGTTAAAGCAGTTGCCGAGGCGCTGAAAAACGAACCGGGTGTTGTTTTCTCCACTGATTATCAGTATATGTGTTCACAGGCAGGTCAGGACATGATTAAGGAAGCCGTTAAGGAAAATAAGCTCACGGGCTTTGTCGTATGCTCCTGCTCACCGCGTATGCATGAGGCAACGTTCCGCAAAACGGCTGCCGCTGCCGGCATAAATCCTTATATGGTTGAAATCGCAAATATCCGCGAGCAGTGCTCCTGGGTACATAAGGAAATGCCGATAGGAACGGAAAAGGCAATTATCCTTGCAAAGGCGGCTGTTGCAAAGGTTAATCTCAACGCGCCGCTCACCCCGGGCGAAAGCCCCGTAACGAAGCGCGCGCTTGTTATCGGCGGCGGTATTGCCGGAATCCAGACGGCGCTCGATATTGCGGACGCAGGCTTCCCGGTTGATATTGTTGAAACAAAGCCGACAATCGGCGGAAAAATGGCGCAGCTCGATAAAACCTTCCCGACGCTTGACTGCGCTGCCTGTATCCTGACGCCGAAAATGGTTGAGGTTGCACAAAATGAAAAAATACGTATATTCTCATATTCCGAGGTTACGGAGGTTAAGGGCTTTGTCGGCAGCTTTGACGTTACGATAAAGCGCAAGGCAAGATATGTTAAGGAGGACATATGCACGGGCTGCGGTCTTTGCACGGAAAAATGTCCGCAGAAAAAGGTTCCGAATGAGTTCAACCTCGGCATGGACAACCGCCGCGCCATCTATATCCCCTTCGCACAGGCCGTGCCGAAGGTCGCGACCATCGACCCGAACTACTGCAACATGCTCAAAAACGGCAAGTGCGGCGTGTGCGCGAAGGTCTGTTCCGCCGGGGCAATCGATTACAAGCAGACCGACACGTTCATTGAGCAGGAATACGGCGCCATCGTCGCCGCGACGGGCTTCAACCCCATCGATCTTTCCAAATTCGATGAATTTGCCTACAGCCAGAGCCCGGACGTCGTTTCCAGCCTCGAATTTGAGCGTCTCATGAACGCCGCCGGCCCCACGAGCGGCACGCTCCTGCGCCCGTCCGACGGGACACATCCGAAGACCATCGTCTTCGTCCAGTGCGTCGGCTCCCGCTGCGACGGTGTGGAGAAGGGCAAGCCCTACTGCTCCAAGATCTGCTGCATGTACACGGCGAAGCATGCCATGCTCTGCCGCGAAAAATACCCGGATACAGACGTATATGTGTTCTATATCGACGTGCGCACCCCCGGCAAGAACTTTGACGAGTTCTACCGCAGAGCCGTCGAGCAGTACGGCGTGCATTACATCAAGGGCATGGTCGGCAAGGTCACGCCCGAAAACGGCAAGCTGAAGGTGCAGGCATCCGATCTGCTGGACAACCGGCAGCTGCATATCGACGCTGACATGGTCGTGCTGGCTGCCGCCATCGAGCCGGATAAGTCCGCGCGGCCGCTGGCCACGATGCTGACCGCCTCCATGGACACGAACGACTTCTTCACCGAGGCCCACCCGAAGCTCCGCCCGGTCGAAAGCCCGACGGCAGGCGTGTTCCTGTCCGGTATGTGCCAGGGGCCGAAGGATATCCCGGAGACGGTCGCACAGGCGTCCGCCGCTGCGGCGAAGGTCATCGGCCTTCTGTGCAAGGACTCGCTGACGTGCAACCCGTGCGTGGCGCAGCCGGATGAGATGATGTGCAACGGCTGCTCGAACTGCGAAAAGGTCTGCCCGTATGGCGCGATCACGTACATTGACAAGGAATTCAGAGGCCCGAACCGCACGACGCTCGTGCGGCGTGTCGCGCAGGTCAACCCGGCAGTCTGTCAGGGCTGCGGCGCGTGCACCGTCGCGTGTATGTCCGGCGCGATGGATCTCAAGGGCTTCTCCAACCGTCAAATCATTGCGGAGGTGGATGCGATATGCAGGTAAACGGCTCCTGGACGCCCACGATCGTGGCGTTCTGCTGCAACTGGTGCTCCTACGCGGGCGCCGATCTTTCCGGCACGAACCGGCTGAGCTACCCGGCCAATGTGAAGATCATCCGCATTCCGTGCTCCTGCCGGTTAAACCCGATGTTTATTCTCCGCGCGTTCCAGCGCGGGGCCGACGGCGTGATCCTCTGCGGCTGCCATCCCGGCGACTGCCACTACACGACCGGCAACTATTATGCCCGGCGGCGCATGACGCTCCTGTTCTCCATGCTGGACTTCCTCGGCATCGAGCGTGAGCGCACGCGCGTGGAATGGGTCTCGGCAGCGGAGGGCGCGAAGTTCGCCAAAACCATGAACGAATTCGCCGAGACGATCACAAAACTCGGCGAGAACCGCAGACTGGAGGATCTACGATGCAAAGAGTAAAGGAAAAAGCGATCCAGCTGCTGCAAGATCAGATTGTTGACCGCGTCATCGGCTGGCGCGCGGGCGAATTCTTCTACGACCTGACACCGTCCGTATTCACGAGCGTGGAAGACATTGAGAAAAATTTCGTCTGGAGCGTCTTCTCCGGCGCGAATCTGTCCAAATATCTCATCGCGGAATCCCGCAAGGGCGGCAAGGCCGCCGCGTTCCTGAAGCCCTGCGACAGCTATTCGTTCGTCCAGCTTCTAAAGGAGCACCGCATCCTGCGCGAGACGGTCTACGCCGTCGGCGTACAGTGCGACGGCATGTGCGACATGGAGGCCATCAAGGAGCAGGGCCTTGCCGGTGTCACAGCAGTGACGGAGGATGGCGAAGCTCTTTGCGTTTCCACGATCTACGGCGAGGAAACGATCAAAAAGGCCGATGCGCTGCTGCTCAAGTGCAAGACCTGCAAGAGTAAAAAGATCGTCTGCTATGACGAGCTGCTTGGCGAGCAGGGCGAGGAAAACGTGGACTGCGGCCGGTTCGACGAGGTTCAAAAGCTCGAAGCCATGACAGCCGAGGAGCGCTACGCGTTCTGGCGCGGCGAGCTGTCGCGCTGCATCCGCTGCAACGCGTGCCGCAACGTATGCCCCGCGTGCACGTGCGTGAAGTGCGTGTTCGATAACCCCGAATCGGGCATTTCGGCAAAGGCGAACGATACGTCGTTCGAAGAACAGCTGTATCACGTTATCCGCGCGTTCCACGTAGCGGGGCGCTGCACCGATTGCGGAGAATGCTCGCGCGTTTGTCCGCAGCACATTCCGCTTCATCTGCTGAACCGCAAATTTATCAAGGATATTGACGAATTTTACGGCGAGTATCAGGCAGGGGCAGAGGCAGGAAGCCGCGCTCCGATTGTGAATTATACAACGGGGGATATTGAGCCCTCGGAGGCTGCCGGAAGGAGTGATCGGAATGCGTAAGATTTCGCTTGACAGGCTTGATGAGCTGTTTGCGGCAATCGCCGCGAAAATGTCGCTTTATC
>CAJJUC010000121.1 GCA_905195005.1 uncultured Eubacteriales bacterium
CAATCAAACGGGTGACATCACAGATGAGCATGTAATCGGTTCGAACGGCTTATGTACACATTGCGGCATCGACAAGCGCGTGCCGAACATTGTTCCCGAAGCTTTGCCGGAGGCGACAACGCGTGAATTTTATGACGTGTATATAAAAACGGAGGGTACACCGACCGATGACCTGACCTTTGACATTGTTACCGGTCCGGAGAATGACACGCCGCCGGCGCTGCCAAGCTGGCTGAACACAGACAAAAGAAGCAACTATCTGAATTTGTACGGAAGACCGTATGATGCAGGCATTTTTACCTTTACGGTCAAGGCAACCAACACAAACGGTTCCTCTTACAAAACATATACGCTTAAGGTGAACGAAAACCCGATTGAAGAGTTTGCCATTACCACCTCACACCTGCCCTGCGCAAACGTGGGAGAAAAATATACGGCGCAGCTTACAACAAATTCAAAAGACCCTAAAATGCCGATAAGCTGGGAAATGATGAAAGGCTCTGTTTTGCCGGACGGACTGATCTTTAACGAAAAAAGCGGTGTCATCAGCGGCACACCGACCAAGGCAGGGCTCTTTACGCTTGAGATTATGGCTATACGCGGCAATGGAAAAGATGTGGATTATGCAAATAAAACGCTGATTTTGAATGTGTATGACAGCATGCCGCCGGTTTATGAAAATGCCATAGTCTATGACGGCAGAACGGTTTTCATCACCTGCGCGGAAACGGGAACCTATACGGTTGTGTTTGCAAATTGTGATAAGAGCGGAAAGCTGTCCGAGGTAAAGCATGTGACACGGATGCTTGCACAGGGCTATAACACGGTGGATATACCTGCCGGCATGCAGATGTCAGAGGGCAGCAGTGTGTTCTTTTGGGAAAGCTTTGAAACAATGAAGCCGATGTGCCCGGCGTTTACGATCGGCGATATGAAAAAGTAGCTGCTGATGCGGCGGATTTTGCCGCAAAACCGTAATTACGATAAAAGAGTTAATTAACCGGGAAGCTTATATTCATTCCACGTTCTTACGGCGAAGCTTATGCTGCAGCGGCAGAAAAATAAACAATCTGTAATATCCATTTTTAAAATGTGGATATAAATAAAAAAATTAAAGGAGATGCATTATGAAAGGAAGAAAATTTTTGAAGGTCACGGGTATTCTGATGATTATCGGAGGAGGATTTGGCATCATCGGGGGGATTGTTGCAATGCTCGGAGCAGGAGCTTTGGCGGCAGTTCTTGAAACGAGCGCCGGCGGGCTTATGCTTGCAAGTGCGCTGATTCTGGCAAGTGCAGTATTTCAGCTGATTGCCGGAATTATGGGTGTAAAAAACTGCGATAAACCCGAAAAGGCACAAAGCTGCCTGGTTATGGGCGTCATTGTGGCGATTTTAAGCGTATCCGGAAACATTGTCTCAAATGTGCTCGGAAGCAGCTTTAACATTATGAGCTATGCCACCGGTTTGATTATTCCTGTTCTGTACATAATTGGTGCGGTTAAAAACAAAGAGCCGGCATAAGTAAAATATCCGAACGCTCCCGCTGCCAAAAACAGGGCGGCGGGAGCATATGTGCCAAAATTTAAGAGGTGATTTTTATTAAAAAAAATATATTGTTATTTTTAACGTTTTTATTTCTTTTTCTTTCCGGTAATATAGTTTGCGTCAATGCCGGCGCATATATTTCGGTTGGGATAACGATAAACGGGGAAGCTGTCGAAACGGAGGTTTCACCCTTTGTGGAAAACGGGCGGACGCTCGTTCCGGTGAGAGCCGTTTCGGAGCATTTAAAGTACAGCGTTGAGTGGTTCGCGGAGGAACAAAGAGTCGATATCGATTCGTCTTCCGATAAGCTTACGCTTTATATAGGCAGTGCGGACTATTATAAAAACGGCGAAAAAAAAACCATGGATGTTCCGGCGGTAATTAAAGACGGAAGAACCTTTGTTCCCCTGCGGCTGGTTGCCGAGGAAATGGGATGCGAGGTTAAATGGGACGAGAAAAATAATATTGCAAATGTAATAAAATATAACATTGCGGAGGCAAAGACGCCTCATGATATTATACTTAATGCGGCAAGCTATACAAAAATCATTCTTAAGGAGCAGGAATATGATTTATCGGAGCTTGACGCGATAAATATTGATAATCCCAATGTTTTTGCAGACGACACCTTTGAAGGATACGAATATATAATAAAAGACGTATCCAATCTTGTTATAGAAGCACCGGAGGGAATAAGCGCTTCTGTTGTAACTCAGGCTCCCTACGCAAACGTACTAAGCTTTAAGGGCTGCAGCGGTATTGTGCTTAAAAATATCACGGCAGGACATAAGGTTGAGAAGGGCTATTGTACCGGCGGCGTAATAATGCTTGACGGGTGCCGGGATATAAATATTGATAAATGCAGTCTGTACGGCTGCGGAACGTACGGAATAACTGCGACGGACTCTGCTGAAATAACTGTAGAAAACACGGAAATATATGAGTGCACATACGGGCTTGTTGAGTTAAGCGGCTGTGACGGAATTAAGTTTAACGGCTGCACATTCAGAGATTCCGGGATGTTTTCAATGTTTGCGCTGGACGGCTGCAACGGTGTAAGCGTAACAAACTCGGCAATTAAAAATAACAACAGCTCGGAGGATTCGTATTTTATAAGCGCTTACGATTGTTCGGATATTGAATTTTCCGGCTGTGACTTTTCAAATAATTCTTATTATAATTTCTGCAGCGGCGATACTGTAAAATTTATCGGGTGCAAATTATGATAAGCATATTAAGGGAGTGAAACGATGGAGACAGTTCAAAACTATAAATGTCCATGCTGCGGCGCTTCATTGGTTTTCCAAAACAAGTCGCTGCACTGCGATTCCTGCGGTAACGATTTTGAACTTGACGCTATGCGGCAAATTGAGGATGTCGGATCGCAAATGCAGGGAGAGTCAAAATATGACTGGGAGCATTACGAACCGAGAAACTATGAGGGCGGAGAAGAGATTGAGCTTGCCGGCTATACATGCCCCTCCTGCGGCGCGGAAATTACAGGCGATGATACAATGGGCTCAACCGTCTGCCCTTATTGCGGCGATGCTGCGGTTGTTAAGAGTCAATTCGAGGGGACGCTTCGCCCTGACTATATCATTCCGTTCAAGACGGATAAAAAGGCGGCAATGGCGGCATTTGAGGCAGATTTCAAAAATGCGCCGTTTCTGCCGGACGAATTTAAGGTTAAGAAAAAAATAGAAGAAATGACTGGCGTTTATGTACCGTTTTGGATGTTTGACTGCGACTGCAGCGCTGCAATAACTTACGGAGCACAAATGGTTACAAGCTGGAGTGATTCTAATTATAATTACACAAAAACAGACTATTACAGACTTTTCAGAAGCGGCAGTGTGGGATTTGCCAACATTCCTGTTGACGGTTCCAAAAAAGCGGATGACGCATATATGGAGGCGGTAGAACCTTTTTGTTATGATGATGCAGTGGAGTTTAACGGTGCATATCTTTCGGGGTATATGGCGGATAAGTACGACGTTACGGCAGAGGAAAGTATAAACAGAGCGAACGAGCGTGTTAAAGCTTCGGCTGTTTCTGTGTTCCGGGAAACCACAAGCGGTTATGCGGCGGTGATTCCGGAAAGTACAAAAATAAGCTTTTCGGGCGGTAAAATCAGATACTCGCTGCTTCCCGTATGGATGCTTAACATCAAATACATGAACAATACCTATAAATTTGCCGTCAACGGACAGACAGGCAAGGTCGTGGGAGAGTATCCGGTTGACAAGGGCAAAAAATGGCGGTATTTTGCAAAAGTTGCGGGTCTTTCATACATAGCTGCCGCCGCAATAGCATATTTTCTGCTGCGTTAGGGGGTGCGGATGAAATGAAAAGAATTATTGCAATAATCATTGCCGCAATCTGCCTTTTATCAACAATTGCAGCCTATGCTGATTTTCAGAATCCTCCGATAGCGGACGGAGCGGAATATCTTACGGAGGAGCAGAATAACGAGCTGTCGGCGCAGCTTGATAAAATCCGTGAAAAATACAGCTTTGACGTTGTTTTCGTTTCGGAAAAAAGCTTATCCGCCAGTGACGAGCAGGCGGCGGCGGACGATATTTACGATTATAACGGCTATGGCTACGGAGAAAGCTATGACGGAATTCTCTTTTACATAGCGAAAGCTGAAAGAAAATATCATTTTTCCACCTGCGGCAGCGGTGAAACGGTATTTAACGGCAACGGACTTAAATCTAATAATTACTTAAATATCTTGAAAAAAAGGTTGTTCCGTTCTTAACGGAGGGCGACTATTACGCTGCGGTCAAAGCCTATGCCGGCTGCGCGGAGGAGCTTTTGAAAATGGCGGCGGAGGGAAAGCCCTTTAACAAAAGCCAGCACGGAACAAAGTATATTCTGTGCGTGATTGCCGGGGCGGTTCTTCTCCCTCTCCTTATTGCATATTTTATGATGCAGAAGAAGCTTGCAGGAATGAAAACGGCGGTTAAAGAGGATAATGCTTCAAATTATATGAAGCCGGGCAGTATGAACCTTGATTTTTCAAGGGATATATTCCTGTACAGCACGGTGACCAAAACAGAAAAAGTGAAGTCGGACTCGGGAAGTCACACATCGTCCTCCGGCAGAAGCCATGGCGGACGAGGCGGAAGCTTTTAATAAAAAACTTTAAGGAGGTAAAATTTATGGGATTCGGAGATTTTTTCAAAAACATTTTCGGGAAGAAGAACTGTGCATTATGCGGTAAGGAGTGCGGCATGATGCATCGTTCAAAAATCAAAAACAAGGAATTTCTTTGTGATGACTGCGGAAATCAGTGCTCAAGGTACATTCGGTTAAGCGAGCTCACATTAGACGAAATCAAAGGCCATATCGAGTATATGAAGCGTCAGAACAGGCTTTTTGAGGAGGTTTACTCCAAGGAGGGCAAAAAAACAACATATCCTTCGTCCATTAAGGAGATGGGCATTGAATTCTGCGATGATTTGGGAATGTTTCGGATTAAGCACAGAAGCAATACAGGCAGAGGAAAATTGAACGAGCTATTCCGTTACGATCAGGTGGCAAGCTATGAGGAATATTGTGACGAGGCTCCGGCAAAGGAGCCGGGCAAGGAACCGGAATTTAAGGAATGCGGATTGATAATCAAGCTTTTGGGCGGAAATATGAGTAAGATAAATACCGATAACAAAAAAGGACTTCGTCCGCACCCGTATATCAAGCGGGAGCTTAAAATCTGTTTCAGTAAAAACAGCCGTTCCGACATGCAGTATGCACACAGTGCAAAAAGTAAGTTTGATTATATTTTCGGTATTCATGATGATGATAGAGGCTTGTTCGGTTTTGGCAGGAGCAAGGCGGAAAAAAGAGAGGACGCGGCAGCGATCGGAATGGCGGCGGCATTCGGGACAGCTTTTAAGGCCGCAACAAAAGGTGAGGAAGCCATAACGGAGGCGGATAAAGAAAAACTGAAGGAAGGCATAAATGCCATGAATGACGCAGCGACCGGCGGCATGGCAGTTTACACAAGACGTGCTGATGAAGCCGAAGCAAGAGTGCAGTAAGGAAGGTGGTACATGTGAAAAAAGTATCATTGCTGATAGCGGCATTTCTGACTTTGAACTGCACGGTTGCCTGCGGTGCGGATTGGGAAACGCTTAAGTCGGAGGACGGTATATACGAATACACCAAGGATGGGGTAATCACTGCTTATTACGGTGATGAATTTGCTTTTTTCCCGGCAGAAATAGACGGAACAAAAATCAATGAAATCGGCGTTATGGCTTGTTTTGACTTAGGAATTGAATACATATCCATTTCCGAAGGAATTGAATTGATAAACACAAATGCTTTTGAAGGCTCCAATGCCAAAAGTGCATATATTCCGTCAAGCGTGAAAAGTATAGGTGAGCGCGCTTTTGCCAACTGCGCAAATCTTAATGAGGTTACATTGAATTCAGAAAAAATAACGTTTGATTCTGATGTGTTTATCGGAACCGGATTAATACAGTTTTATATCCCGTGCACGGCGGACGAGAATGTGATGTATAAAAAAATATCCGATGCAAAGGGAGACGAAAATTTTAAGTTTTTGACTATGCACACCGCACTTGTTGAGAGCATGGAGGAAAAGGATATTTTCGGTAAAAACATGATATACTGCGAGGACTGCGGTTTTAAGGGCAGTAGGTATTTGGACGACTCGATCCCGCCGTTTGAGGATGTATCCAACGACTCATGGTATTATTCCTATGTGCAGACGGCTTACAGCTTCGGAATTATCAACGGAAAAAGCGAAACAAGATTTGACCCTGATGCCGGTCTGACCTGTGCGGAAGCGGCAAAGATTGCGGCGGTAATTCATAACAAGAGCCGCTATGACCGTGAGGAGCAGGAATTTGTTCTTACCGGCGAAAACTGGTATGACGCTTATGTGAGCTATTGCTATTATAACGGAATAATTGAAGATTATATCGTTTTCGACTGGGACAAAAACGCAACGCGTGCACAAATGGCATATCTGTTTTCGCGGTGCGACATCAATCCGTATTACATAAATGATGTTCCGATAACCGATATTCCCGATGTTTATGATACAACGCCGTTTGCCTATGAAATTTTAGACCTTTACAATAAGGGAATTGCGGTGGGGAGCAATGAACATATGACATTCCATCCCGATTCACAGGTAAAGCGGAGCGAAGCTGCAGCGCTGATTTCGAGAATTCTTTGCTACGATATGAGGATTGAATTACCAAAAGGGTGATTAAGGTGAGGCTGATGAAAGCAATTGCGATATTTACGGTTATCGCCGGTCTTTTCGGGTGCCGCTCTCCCGGAGAAAAGCCTTTTATGCTTGACGGACCGGGCATGGTATATGTTGACAGGGAGCATCGCACAGAATATGCAAACACTCTTCCGTTCGATGAAATCGATGACTATCCCTATTGGGCGGTTGCATATCTCGGAGAGGGAGAAAACGGCAAAAATGCGGCAAAGGAATATATAGAAAAGCTTTTTTCGGAGCTTTCCGAGGAAAAACGCCGGGCAATCAGTCATTATGATTACGGCGGAGAAAAATGGTATCTTGTTATTCCGCGGTATGGAGATGAAAACGAGCTGATTCAAAA
>CAJJUC010000122.1 GCA_905195005.1 uncultured Eubacteriales bacterium
GATATGGGAAGAAATTCACTCAAGCCCTGCACAAGTCCGAGAATAAATGCTTTAAGTAATGTCAATTTAATTCCCCCAAATATGTATTTTGGAACTTATTTGCTTATTATATCACAGCCGGATTGAAAAATCCAGTATAAAGATAAACTTTTTTGCTTTTCACAGATTCAGCCTGCTTATCAGGCTGTCGGTTCGCTTTCTCAGCCTTATATGATTTTCGTGTGAAAGCCCGGGATCGGCACAGCAGATCGCAGCACAAGCTCTTCCGCAGCTGGGCCGCTTTCTTTAAGAACCTCCATGTCATTGGCAAGACTGGCGATTTTAAGGTTGAGAATACCGTGCTGCCGCGTTCCGAAAAAGTCACCGGGTCCGCGAAGCGCAAGATCGGTTTCCGATATTTTAAACCCATCGCGGCTTTCGGTCATAATCTTCATTCGCTGCATAACAGTGTCAGAATCGGAATTGCACACAAGAATGCAATAGCTTTTTGTTTTTCCTCTGCCGACGCGTCCGCGCAGCTGGTGAAGCTGACTCAGCCCGAAGCGTTCCGCGTCCAGAACAGCCATAACAGTGGCTTCAGGCACATTCACGCCGACCTCAATAACCGTTGTTGCAACAAGAATTTTCGTTGTTCCGTCCGAAAAATCTCGCATTGCCTTTTCTTTTTCGGCAGGCTTCATTTTTCCGTGAACAAGCCCCATCGGAATATCGGGAAAAACCTTTTCGTTCAGCTCTTTGAAAAGCGAAGTCACGGCAGCCATAGGTATATCCGCGCTTTCCTCCACAGAGGGGCAGACAATATATGCCCGGTTCCCGGCGGCGGTTTCCCGGCGGATAAAGCCGTACATTCTCTCAAGCTTTCCCCTGTCAATGCAGAAGGTGTCAATCTTCTGCCGTCCGGGGGGAAGGGAGTCGATGAACGAAATATCCATATCGCCGTACATAATAAGCGCAAGTGTTCGCGGAATCGGCGTTGCCGTCATAACAAGCGTGTGCGCCGCGGAGCTTTTTTCCGACAGAAGCGCGCGCTGCCGTACCCCGAAACGATGCTGTTCATCGGTTACTGTGAGCGCAAGACGGTGAAAATGCACCTTTTCGGTAATAAGTGCATGTGTTCCGAAAATAATGCTTATTTCGCCCGATTGCAGCTTTTCGTATATTTCGTCCTTTTCTTTCTTTTTTGTGCTCCCTGTCAGAAGCGCCGTTTTAAAGCCAAGCCCGGTAAGAATCGGGGACAGACCGTTAAAGTGCTGCAATGCCAAAACCTCCGTCGGCGCCATCATTGCCGCCTGGCAGCCGTTTTTCGCGGCAAGATACATTGCTGCTGCGGCTATCACGGTTTTACCGCTGCCGACATCGCCCTGCACAAGTCTGTTCATGCAAAAGCCGCCCGATACATCGTTCATAATATCGCAAAGCACGCGCTGCTGAGCATCGGTAAGGGAAAACGGCAGCTTCTCGAGAAACGGTTCAACGCTGCAATCGGAGAACCGCGTCCCGACAGATTTTGCAGTGTTTTCCTTAACGCGGCGCAGAGATGTCTGAAGCAGAAAAAATTCCTCAAACACAAGCCGCCGCCGCGCTATTTCAAGACTTTTTTCATCCTCGGGGAAGTGAATGCAGCGCAGAGCGTACATGCGGCTGCAAAGGTTATACCGCTGCGTTATTTCGGACGGCAGCGATTCATCGAGGTAATCCGCACAAAGTGACAGCGCCGAAAGAATCGCATTGCGGAGAAACCTTTGATTTATCCCGGCGGTGAGCGGATATACGGGTATAATCGCTTTTGTGCATGAAGATGACGCGGCAGGCTCAAACTCCGACGGAAGCATGGTCACGCTTCTTCCGCGGCGGCTTATTTTTCCGAAAAAGGTATATGTCATTCCGACTTTTATAATATCCTTTATGTATTTGTTGTTAAAGAACGTGCAGCTCATTGTGCCGCTGTCATCACAGACGGCGAATTTGTAATAGCACATTCCCTTGCGCACATAATTTTCGGAAACAGGCGTTACAACGCGCGCCGTAACGCATACCGAAGTGCCGTCCTCACAGCTGAAAATCGGCGTGACGGTGCGGCGATCCTCAAAACGCACAGGGTAGTGCTCAAGAAGATCTCCCACAGAAGAAATGCCAAGGCGCAGCAGTAGCTTTGCCTTGGCGTCGCCTATTCCCTTTAATATGCGAACATCGGATTCATAGGGATTCATAATAAATTCCTCTTTCGAAAAAACTTATTCCACTGATATTATATAGAAATATACGGGCTGCCCGCCGTCGGCAGTGATGACGTCCGCATCGGGAAAAGCGTCCTCAACGCGCGCCGCAAGTGCGGAAATATCGTCCTCCGAAACGCCGTCGCCGCGGTAAAGCGTTATAATTTCGCTGTCTTCATCGGCAATGGCTGAAATCAGTTCAAACGCAGCGTCCTCTCTGTTTTCGGAAACAGAAAGAATGTGCCCGTCCGAAACGCCGATAATGTTTCCCGATACGATTTCCTTTCCGTCAATGTTCGTATCCTTAACCGCGTGGGTCACGCTGCCGCTTTTGACCTTTGAAAGCGCTTTCGCCATGCGAGCCGCATTATCGTCAAAGGAAGCGGTTTTCGAATAAGCCATCATTGCGGATATTCCCTGCGGAATCGATTTTGATTCAATAACGATAATC
Source organism: uncultured Eubacteriales bacterium (assembly GCA_905195005.1). Classification (GTDB taxonomy): domain Bacteria; phylum Bacillota; class Clostridia; order UMGS1883; family UMGS1883; genus UMGS1883. Next base: position 2,668 of record CAJJUC010000122.1, read on the forward strand.
CGGCAGTCGCATAAATATTGTGCCTGCTGCGCCGCAAGGATTATATTCTTGTTATTGGGAAGTATGATAACATTATCTGCATTAACCCTTTTTATCGCGTTCACAATATCCTCGGTGCTGGGGTTCATTGTCTGACCGCCGCGGATAATTTCATCTGCGCCGAGCTCGCGGAAGGTTTTCTCAATTCCTTCGCCGGAAGCAACCGAAACGATTGCCGATTCCTTATGCGGCTGAGCTTCAGCCTTTTCGGGCTTTGCTTCTTCGGCTTTTTTTGCACCGTCCAGAATACTTGTATGCTGCTGACGCATGTTTTCAATCTTAATATTTACCAGCTCGCCGAGCTTAACTGCCTGTTCAAGAACAAAACCGGGATGGTTTGTGTGAATGTGCACCTTGACAATATCGTCCTCATCGATTACAAGCATACAGTCGCCGCGCGGACGAATAGCACTTTTCAGCTTTGCAGCCGAAAGCGAAGCATCGGACTTGTTCACAATAAACTCCGTGCAGTAAGCAAACCGGATATCCTCCGTGCGGATCGCCTGCTGCGCCGGCTTTTCGCCGGATGACTGAGCAGCTCCGGTTTTGAGAATTACGGAATTTCCGCAAAGCTCGCTCAAAAATCCCTCCAGTATGAACATCAGTCCCTGACCGCCTGCATCGACAACGCCTGCCTGCGCCAGCTGCGGAAGCATTTCGGTTGTGCGGCTGAGCGCCTCATTTCCCTTTTGCGCAATTGTTCGGAAAAGCTCGGTGCAGTCGTCTCCGTCAAACTCTGCGGCAGCTTGGGCAACCATTCGAACGACTGTGAGAATCGTTCCCTCTGTCGGCTTCATCACGGCACGGTAAGCCGTTTCGCGCGCTCTGTCAAACGCCGCAGCCAAAAGCGGCACGTCCGCCTCCGAAGAGCCCTGAACGCACTTTGATATTCCGCGGAATATCTGCGACAAAATAACGCCCGAGTTTCCGCGCGCACCGCGCAGAGTTGCCTTAGCAACTGCGGACGCAACATCGGAAACTGCGGAAAAATCTCCGCCCTCAACCGCGCGCGCCGCGTTGATGAACGTCAGCGACATATTCGTTCCGGTGTCACCATCGGGCACGGGGAACACGTTGAGCGAATCAACCGTTTCCCTGTTATTGCTTAAATTGTTGGCGCCGGATACAATCATTCTGGAGAAAAGCGCCGCGTCAATTGATTTTATCATTTCAAAATAGCCTCCGAATCCTTGTTATGCGTTCGTTACACGGATGCTTTCAACGAAAATATTTACCTTTTTGACGTCCATGCAAATAATTTCGGAAAGTCTGTATTTTACATTATGCATTATGTTTTCACATGTCGCATTGATATTCACGCCGTACTGAACAACAATATACATATCTACCGTTACTTCGTTGTTATCAACGGAAACCTTGATACCTTTTGCAAGATTGGAAGGCTTGAGCAAGCTTACGATGCCGTCCGTTGTGCTGCGGACAGCCATTCCGACAACACCGTAGCAGCTTGTTGCGATTAAGCCGGCTGCTTTTGCGATTACGTTGTTGGATATAATTATGCTGCCGTATTGATTATCTGTTTTTGCTGCCATATAAAATCCTCCTCCGAATATCATATATTACAGTATACCCCAAAAGATATGCTTATGTCAATATTTCAGTTGGCTTTATATCAGAAAATATATTGTCGTTTTCGGTAAAAAGAATGATCTGCCGTTTATCCGAAAGGCGATACAGGAGCTTTTCCGCATTTTTACGGCGTTTTTTGTCATATTGAGTGAAGGGCTGGTCAAGGATAAGCGGCACCTTTGAGTTACCGAACATCATGTCCGTCAGTGCAAGCCGCAGCGAAAGATACATTTGGTCAACCGTTCCGCCGGAAAACAGCTCGCCGCTGCGAGGAATACCGGAATCGACATTGATTTTAAGATTGCCGTCCGTAAACAGGCGGCTATATTTTCCGCCGGTAATTTCCGAGAAATATTCCGATGCAGCATAATTCAGCGTCGGTGCAAAATTTTGCTGCATTTTGCGGCGTGCCTCTGTAAGAGCTTTAACGGAAAGCCCTATTGAATCATAGAAATGAGTCAGCTCGGAGCGCCTTTGCGTTAACGCGGAAACCTCCGCGGCATTGGCTTCAAACTGAGGTTCGCCGGCACATGAAAGCTTTGTTTCGATTGCGCTGACCTCTTCGCTCAGAGCAATCAGGTTTATATGCGCCTGCTTCCTTTCGGAAGAAATTTTTTTGCGCACATCCTCAGGTCCCTCGGGATCGTAGCCGTATTTCGCCGCAAATTCATCAATACATTTTTTTAGCTCGCTGTGCGCGGTTTCATACTCTGCGTATACATTTGAATAAAGAAGCTGTGCCGAATCGCACTCGGCAGAGGCTGCAATCGCCTCGTTCTGCTTTTCCTTAAGCTCGTTTCCCCTGAATGTACCGTATACGGATTTTAAATTTTTTAAATAGATATAATGCTGCACTCCTCCGAAGGTAAGCCACAGCGCTCCGAAAAACGATAACAGGATCAGCCGTGCGTCAACCGCGGCTGCAAGCGCAATCCCGATAAATACCGAAATCAGCCCCATTACAGTGCTCTTTATTCCGAAACTGCGGCAGGGAACCTCTTCAAATTTTTTCAGCTTGTTATAGTTGAGAAGCGTTTTCCTGTAATCCGAAAGCAGGTCGTCCTTTCTTTCCTTCAGAGCGATGCAGCGCTTTTTCTTTTCGATGATAACAGCGGCATTTTGCAGCTCTGCGGAATCATCCCCCATGCAGCACTCGTTATAAAGCTTCTTAGCCTTTGTCAGTTCATTCCGGGCATGGGAAAGCTGCTCGCGCAGCTTGCCGAGCTCCGTCTGTTTCTTTTCCGAAGCATGTTTTTCATCGGCAAGGGAGCAAAGTCTTTGATTTATAACGGCAAGCTCACCGCCGCTGCCTCTTGAAAGCTGAATCCTCCTGCGCATTGCATCGAGAATTTTCAGAGCCTTTTCAAAGCTGACGTTTTCATCTCCCGTGTCGGAAAGATTCGAAAGCTTTGCAGTGATTTCCTCTGTGGAGCCTTCAAAAAGGCATGCAGCCTGTTTTATATAAAGCGTCTTTTCATATGTATCCTCGCCGATAGCGGAAAGTTCCCCCGGCAGCTCGCTCAGTTCCTCTCCGCTGTCCGAGTCAAATACCTTAAACACATCGTTCCTTTTGCTGCTGCCGCATTTTCTGTAAACTGTGTACAGCCTGCCTTCAGATTCGATTTCCATGCTGCCTTCGGCGGCAGACCCATCCCACGGGGAATATCTGTCACGAAAATTAATTCCTTTTTTGCGGCTGCTTCCGAAACCGTAAAGCATGGCATATATAAAGCCTGCAAGCGTGCTTTTTCCGGCTTCGTTGTCTCCCGAAACAGCATTGAACCCATCGTTAAGCTCAATTGTTTTATCTTTAAACTTTCCGAAAGAAATTAAATTAAGCTTTTTGATAATCATTGCGGTGTCTGATAACCCCCTTCATATTGTTAAATATCGGTTTCGCGCCCCGAAAGAGCGTTCAGACCTATTCGCGCGGCTTCGGCAAATTCCTCCTCCGAACGGCACAGCGCGCGAAGCTCTCTTAAAAACAATCCGCGCGGAGAGTTTTCCTTAAGTATGACCTCGAGCGGTGCGTCCTGAGAGGTTTTGTCAATCACCTTCACCGAAAAAGCGCACGAAGAAAGATAGCTTTCTATATAGGCGCGTGAAAAATCACTTGCTTCGTCAAGTGCGCCGGTTATGATAATCTGATAAATATTATCCTCCGAAACAGAGCCTTCAAGCTCCGAAATAATATTTTTATTGGTTTGAAGAGGCGTCGCGTCAACAGTGATTGTTATATATTTTCTGACCGTTTTGCAAACGCGTTCAATCCTGCATTCCGATTTTGATACCTCGGCATATATAAAGGACGTGTCACCGTCGTCGTCAAAACCGTGCCCCTCGGGTATGCCGGGATTTATGCACAGTACATTTCCGGCTTTAAAGCTCATGAGCGAATGAACATGCCCGAGCGCGCAGTAATCGGCGCCGAAGCTTGCAACCGTGGAAAGGTCGGCTGGTGAATAATCGCTACTTTTGTCAATGTCGCCGTGCAGGCAAAGAATATTAACACAGCTTTTGTCTGCTTTCGGAAATGCCGCAATCGGCTCGATTACGGGCGAGGTGAACGAACGCCCGTAAATCCGCAGATTTGAGTCGGGCAATGTAAATGCGGACAGCTCTCCGGGGAATACCGCAACGTTCTTTCCGAGCATTTTACCGTCGTAAGGACTGCTGCGGTTAAGATAATCATGGTTTCCGGCAGCTATAAACACAGGCACGGTGCCAAGTCTTTCAAGCTCCGATTTAACGAAATAAACATCGGGCGCCGGCGGAGCGGGAACATCAAACAAATCTCCGCAAATCAGCAGAGCGTCGGCATGGCGTTCAAGGCA
>CAJJUC010000123.1 GCA_905195005.1 uncultured Eubacteriales bacterium
GGCAAAAGCGCAGTTAATAGTTTATCTATTAACGAGCATTTTAACGCATTATTGCAACAAATTTGCCTTTTTGAACCGTATGGGGTTCGAGTCTGCTATGCCTATGCATGGCGGCGCAAACAATAAAAATCCCCCGAAATTCGGAGGATTTGCAAATATGTCTGTTATGCCTAGGCTATAAATTGAGAAGCTCTTTCTTTTTCGCTTCAAATTCTTCTTTTGTTATTATATCGCAATGTCACATTTTTTTGCTGTCTCTGATTATATATGTCATCGAAGCTGCAATCAGCAAAACGCCGAACGCTGCAAGGATGACCGCAGATGAGTTGCTGAGCGGCAACCCCTCGGCAATTGAGGAAAAATTAAACACCGAGTGGCAGGCTGCCGACAATATTATGCTTCGCGTTTTGTAATATATGATTCCGAGCAATGCGCCCATAACAACCGCAAAAATTGACTGAAAAAGAACCATATGCGCCGCGCCGAAAATGATTGCCTGAAATATTATTGCCGACTGAGGGCGCATAACCTCCGCAAGCTCGCCCATAACAAGGCAGCGGAACAGAAACTCCTCAAACAGCGGAGCAACAACGATTATCATAAAGAATGCCGCCAATGCCTGCGCCGTATTAAGCTCATCGGGCGCGTACTCCATTGCGTTGTCAAACGAGCGTTTAAGCACATCAATTTTCTGCGCAAAATGCGAATAAGCCGTAACCGCAAGGCGTGCCCCGATTACAGCCGTGCAGGCCATAATAACGGTCATAGGGTACACCTTTTCATTATGTACGAACCGCGCCGGCGGCTTTTTCCGCACAGCGCCGATTATCAGATAAATCCACAGTGACAGCGCCGCAGCTATGGCAGTCATTGCATAGCTGCCGTTTATCATGTTTTCATAAATATCCGTGTCCGGGATATTTGTCAGCTTTTGCTGATACAAAGCGTAAATAAGGCTGACGATAAACTGCATGACAGTATATATGACAACATATAAAAAAGCCGTGAGAATATGACCGCCTCTTTTTTTGAATTTATTCAATTAAAATCCCAACTCCCTGAGAAGCCCCGACAGCTTGCCGGCGCTTTCCTTAAGACCGTCCTTTTCCTCATCGCTGAGCGGCGTTTCGATAATGCGGACAATACCGTCTCCCCCGACAACCGTCGGCACGGACAGGCAAACGTCCGAAATTCCGTAATCACCCTCAAGCACACTCGACACCGTCAGAATAGAATGTTCATCGTTAACAATCGCACGGACGATTCTTTCAACGGCGAGCGCAATCGCATAAAAGGTTGCACCCTTCTTCTCAATAATTTCGTATGCCGCGCCGCGAACCTCCCCGAGCATTTCATCGCGGCTTTTTCCGCCGCAGGAATTTTCCGCATCGCAAAATTCATCGAGCGACAGTCCACCGATTGTTGTGGCGCTCCATGCAGCTATTTCGGAATCGCCGTGCTCGCCTATGATATAGGTATGAATGTTCCTTGCGTCTATTCCCGTATATCCGCTGAGCATGAATTTAAGGCGCGAAGTGTCGAGCACTGTTCCGCTGCCGATTACGCGCTTTATCGGCCAGCCGGAGAGCTTGTATGTGATATATGTCAGAATATCCACCGGGTTGCTGACAACAAGCAGAATCGGGTAATCGGACGTATTTTTCTTGATATTTTCGACAATGCTTTTAAGAATTTGCGCATTGCGCTTTAAAAGGTCAATGCGCGTTTCCCCGTTTTTCTGATTTGCACCGGCGGCAATAATAATCATATCTGCGCCGCGGCAGTCGGAATAATCGCCTGCCGTCACCCGAACGGGTGCAACGAAAGCAGCGCCGTGGCTCATATCGAGCGCGTCACCCTCCGCCTTGTCGTGATTTACGTCAATAATTACAATTTCGGAGAAAATTCCGCTGCGCATAAGCGTGAACGCGCAGGTTGAGCCGACATATCCGGCTCCGATAACAACTAATTTTCCTCTGTGCATGAAACACCCTCCCGTAAATCCGCAATTATCCTGCGCGGACATTTTGCCGCACATGCGCCGCACTGAGTGCATAATGAATAATCGATTTCGGCGCAGTTATCGCTCACCTTTATTGCCCCTGCCGGACAAACCTTTTCGCACATTCTGCAGCCGATGCAGCCTGCGCTGCATTTTGCTTTCATTGCGGCGCCCTTATCACAGGATTTGCATTTAACATATATTTTATTCTTTGACGGAATAATTTTGATAATATGCTTCGGACATACTGCCGCACACTCGCCGCAGCCGCCGCATTTTTCCGGATTAACCGCCGCAACTCCGTCAATCACGGAAATTGCGCCGAATTTGCAAACCGAGGCGCATGCTCCGAAGCCGAGGCACCCGAACGAGCACGCCTTTGCTCCGCCGCCCTGAAGCCTTGCCGCAGCTTCGCAGCTCTGTTCCCCTACATATATATACTTATCGGGCGCTGCGGACTCTGTTCCGCTGCACATAACAACCGCCTTCATCGGTTCAACTTTTTCCGCGGAAACGCCCATTATTTCCGCAATTTTATCTGCAGTTGCCTGACCGCCCGGAACGCAGCAGTTTATTTTTGCCGTGCCGCCGCTGATTGCCGCGGCATATGCGCTGCACCCTGCAAATCCGCAGCTGCCGCAGTTTGCTCCGGGCAGAGCGGAGGCAATTTTTTCGGCACGTTCATCCGTTTTAACGGCGAATATTTTTGACGCTGCCGCAAGAATCGCCCCGAGCACAAGCCCGAGCGCACCCATCGTGACAGCCGGTATTATAATTTCCTTCATGATAACGTCCTCCCTTTAAAACGACATTCCCTGAAAGCCCAGGAACGCCATTGCCAGAAGTGAAGCGCTGATAAGGGCAATCGGAAGCCCTTTCAGGGCTTTCGGAATATCGGAATATTCCAGCCGCTCGCGCACACCTGCAAACAGAACAATTGCAATCATGAATCCGATGCCTGCCGCAAATCCGTTAATAACCGATTCGATAAAGGTATAGCTTGCGCTGTCCGATATAACGGACGCTGTGCGCACATTAAGCAGTGCAACGCCCAGAACCGCGCAGTTTGTTGTTATAAGCGGAAGATAAATACCGAGCGAGCTGTAAAGCGACGGTATTGATTTCTGCAAAAACATTTCAACAAACTGAACAAGCGCCGCAATAATCACGATGAATGCAATTGTCTGCATATATTCGATGTGAAGCGGAACAAGAATAAGCGTTTGACAAAAATATGTCATAACGGAGGCAAGCGTCATAACAAAGGTTACCGCCATGCCCATGCCGAGCGCAGTGTCAACCTTTTTCGACACTCCGAGGAACGGGCATATCCCGTAAAACTTAACAAGGACAAAATTTTGCACGAATATAGCCGTGAGAGCTATTCCTATAAGAGCAGGCATCAGCTTTCCCTCCTTTTCTCAGCGATAACGTTAATCAATCCAAGAATTATTCCGAGAGTAAGGAAGCCTCCCGGCGGAAGAATCATAATAATCGCCGGGTTTTTTATTCCGAGCGGAATGTCAAGAATTGTGCCGTTGCCGAGTATTTCGCGGATTGCCGATATAACCGACAGCGCTGCCGTGAAGCCCAAGCCCATGCCGAGACCGTCCGCAGCAGATTTAAGCACACCGTTCTTTGAAGCGAACGCTTCGGCGCGCGCAAGAATGATGCAGTTCACAACAATCAGCGGAATAAATATGCCAAGCGCATTTGAAAGCGACGGGAAATATGCCTTAAGCAGCATATCGACAATCGATACGAAAGCCGCGATAATTACAACATATGCCGCAATTCTTATCTTTTTCGGAATAACTCTGCGAAGCAGCGATATCAGAATGTTTGACAGAATCAGAACAGCAGTTGTTGAAAGCCCCATGCCGATTCCGTTTTTGAGCGATGTTGTTACCGCGAGGGTTGAGCACATTCCGAGCGCCTGAACAAAGGTCGGGTTTTCGTCAATCAGTCCGTTTTTAATAATTTTTGAAATCATTGCTTATCCCCTCCCGTCAGCGCCTTTTTCAGTTCGTCTGATGCCGCACGAACACCGTTTGCAACGGCGCGGCTCGTGATTGTTGCACCCGTGATTGCCGAAACCTCGTCCTCGGAGTCGGTTTTGCCTTTAACGACCGAAAGCGCGGAATTTTTTCCGCGGAATTGATTTTCAAACTCCGCCGAAGTGGATTTTGCACCGAGACCGGGTGTTTCCGAATGCTCGAGAATCTCAATTCCCTCAATCTTATCCTCCGGTGTGAGCCCGACAATCATTTTAATCTTGCCGCCAAAGCCGTTTGCCGAAACCGTTACGCAATAGCCGACCGTTTCCCCATTCTTTTTTCCCTCATAAATCGTGTCGGTCAGTTTATCAAATCCGTCCGCATCCGTAAAGATTGATTTCATCGCATCCTGTGACGCACGGTTCGAAGCCTCGGCAATTTTCTTTTCCGTAAGTCCGTTCACTCCGGCAAGCAGAAGCGCCGCCGTCAGCGTGATAATGCAAAGTATGCCCGAAAGCTTAACAAATTCGTTTTTCATGACTTTTTACCTCCCGCAAGCTTCGGCACCGTCCACCTGTCAAGAAGCGGCGTCAGAATATTCATCAGCAGTATCGCATAGGTAACGCCCTCCGGGTATCCGCCCCAAAAGCGGATAACGGACGTTATAATTCCGCAGCCGCAGCCGAAAATCAGCTGTCCCCAAGCAGTCGTCGGCGTGGTTACATAGTCGGTTGCCATAAACACTGCCGCAAGCATAACGCCGCCCGTGAACAAAGCTTCAAACGGGTTGCGGCCGAAAATCATTGCCATCAGCATCATGCTGCCCATATATGTAAGCGGAATACGCAGCGATATAACGCGGCGCGCAACAAGATAGACAAGTCCGAGAAGGATTGCCGCCGAGCATGTTTCGCCGATGCACCCTCCGAGAGCCGTTCCGTCCGCCATGCGGCCGATAAAAAGCTCACGCAATGCCGGAGGATTTGCCGAGGAAAGAGCCGCCATCGGAGAAAGCCGCGTTGCTGATGTGACAACATCCGCAGTTTTTTCAAAGATTCCGAGCCTTTCCGTTGTGAACGACGTCATCGCCGCAGGGAAGGACGCCATCAGGAAAGCCCTGCCGATTAATGCCGGGTTCATGAAATTCTGCCCGATTCCGCCGAAAAGCTGCTTCGTTATCACAATTGCGGCAAATGCGCCGATTACCACAGCGTAATACGGAACTGTCGGCGGCAGCGCAAAAGCAAGCAGCATACCCGTTACAACCGCGCTCAAATCCTTCACCGTGACGCGTTTTTTTGCAATTATCTCGTACAGTGCCTCGAATGCAACGCATGAAATGACCGACAGTACTGTGACCGCGAGCGCACGCGCTCCAAAAAAGAGCACTCCTGCAAATGCCGCAGGCATCAGTGCAAGAATCACATCGAGCATAATATCGTCAACGCTGTTATTTGCGCGGATATGCGGAGTTGACGAAACGATAAGCTTAATATTATCCATATATAACAACTCCTTTATCTGCGTTTTTTCTGTTCTGCCAGCACCTTTTGCTTGGCTATTCTTATATTCTGCACAAGCTGCCGCTTTGACGGACATTCGAAGCTGCAGCAGCCGCATTCGATGCAGGAGGTAACGTTGTATTCCTCACATTTGTCAAGCTCACCGTGCACGGCAAAGTCATGCAGATACAGCGGCATCAGGCGCATCGGGCAATGCGAAACGCATTTTCCGCAGCGTATGCACGGGTATTCTTCGGGAAGCTTTGCTTCTTCCTCCGTGAAGCAGAGGATTGCCGAGGTGCCTTTTATAATCGGAATGTCGAGCCTGAACTGCGCAACGCCCATCATCGGCCCGCCCATTATGACCTTTGACGGCTCTTTTTCAAAGCCTCCGTTTTGTTCGATTATGTAGTCAACCGATGTGCCGATGCGCACTCTGTAATTGACGGGTTCTTTTACCGCGCCGCCGACAAGCGTTACAATTCTGCGCATGAGCGGCATGCCGAAAAGAAATCTTCTTGCAATTGCGGTGCACGTGTCGATATTAACCACGATAACGCCGGCATCTGCCGGAAGCTTGCCGGGAGGGACATCGCGCCCGGTGACAGCTTTTATAAGCTGCTTTTCGCCGCCCTGCGGATATTTCTTTTTCAGTGTATCTACTGTTATCGTTTCGTTTTCGCACCGTTTTTTGAGAAGCGCGATTGCATCCGGCTTGTTTTCCTCAATTGCTATATGACCGTTGGTGATTCCGAAGCGGTACAGCAGAATTTTCAGCCCCGTAATAACCTCATCGGGAGTTTCGAGCATGATCCTGTGGTCGCTCGTAAGATACGGTTCGCATTCCGCTCCGTTCACGATTACCGTGTCAATTTTACATTCCTTCGGCGGCATGAGCTTAACATGCGTCGGGAACGTTGCTCCGCCCATTCCGACAACACCTGCTTCGCGCACCATTGACGGAATGTCATCGGGATTGACAGATGTATAATCAACAGGCTTGAGCACATCGTCGGGCGTATCGCAAAAATCGTTTTCGATAATTATCGACATAACCATACTTCCGTTCGACACGGGGCGCGGCTCAATTGCCTTAACAGTTCCCGAAACCGATGAATGAATCGGTGCGGACACAAACGCGTCGCTGTCGGCAATTTTTGTTCCCATTTTAACGGAATCTCCGACCTTCACGCACGGTTCGCACGGAGCTCCGATATGCTGAGAAAGCGGAAAAATCAGTTCATTGGGCGGCGTCAGCGCCTTAATCGGCTTTGAAGCTGTGAAGCTCTTGTTATCATCGGGGTGGACACCTCCGTGAAATGTCAGTTTGCGGCTGAAAATCATTCTTCCTCCTCCGTTTCCGTGTTGGTTTTCTCTTCCCCACCGATTTCGGCAGGTTCATCTTTTCGGGTATTATTTTTCTTTTTAACAAGAAACGTCACTGCGGCTGCCGCAAGCGCTATCACCAAAATCAGCGGAAGAATATATTTTCTTTCAGCGCTGCCGTTGTCGTTTGCCGTCTTGCTGCTCTCCGCGCTTTTCTCCGCAGGGTCCGCA
>CAJJUC010000124.1 GCA_905195005.1 uncultured Eubacteriales bacterium
TGTTTTCAACTAATGCTTCTTCACGTTTCCGATGTCCGTGACAATTTCGTAGCCTGCGCTTTTAACGCGCCCCTCAAGGCAGCCGCGGCACTGCGCCGCTTCCTCGCCGGTGCAGATTTTGTTTTCGTAGAGGGAATAAAGCTTTCGCACCTTCACGGGGGAAAGATTGGGCATAACAACGTTCGCGCCGGCGGCAAGCCCCATTTCGCGCCCGTTTTTGTGAATTGTGCCGAGCGCCGTCGTGGACGGAATAAGCGCGTAAGGAAACATCAGCCGAAGCACCGATATAAGCCGCAGCGTAAGCTCGAGCGAGCCGTTGGGGTTTCCGCAAAACGGCGTGTCCGCATGCGTGATATACGGCCCTATTCCGATCATGTCGGGCATAAGCTCATGCAGAAACATTAAATCCTCAACAATGCAGTCAGGCGTCTGATAAGGACTGCCGACCATAAAGCCCGAACCGACCTGATAGCCGATCTCCTTTAAATTGAACAGGCAGCGTTTCCTGTTTTCAAGACTCATTTCGGATGGATGCAGCTTTTTATAGTGCTCCGCGTCCGCCGTTTCATGGCGGAGAAGATAGCGGCTTGCGCCGGCGTTAAAAAAAGCCCTGTAGCTTTCGCGGCTTCTTTCGCCGATTGACAGCGTGACGGCGCAGTCGGGAAATTCATTTTTTATTGACGAAACGATTCCGCAGATTTCGGAATCGGAAAAATGCATGTCCTCGCCGCCCTGAAGCACAAAGGTTCTGAACCCGAGCGCATACCCCTCGCGGCAGCAGTCAAGAATTTCACCGCGCGTGAGCCTGTAGCGGACGGCGTTTTTATTTCCGCGGCGGATTCCGCAGTAAAAGCAGTCGTTTTTGCAGTAATTCGTAAATTCGATAAGTCCGCGGATGTATACCTTATCGCCGTAATTTTCGCGCCGCACCTCATCGGCAATTTTGCGCAGCTCGGAATCGTACTTATCGGTTTCGATAAGCGCGCGGAGCTCGTCGGCGTCCAAAATGCGGTTTTCGCGCAGAAGCTGCAAGCTGTTCACAGCGCCGTTCACCGTCCTTTCAAAGCATATTGATTTTATCGGTTTTACTGAAACTCTATCACAAACGCGCCGCCGTGTCAACAAAATCAGCAAATTATTGAAAAAAATATTGACAAGCGCATTTTTTTGTGGTAGAATACCCGAGTAATGAAGAAGAAGTTACCGCTTCTCACCGCACGGCGATTGAGCCTATCGGTTAATAATGCTTTTTGTCAGCAGTGTAAGCGGTGGTTTCTGTCATCGCTTATTTTTTATTTTTTGGAGGTGTTTTCCATTAGCAAGGAATTGATGATTAACGAGGAAATAAGGGACGGCGAGGTTAGAGTGATAGACAGCGACGGAAGCCAGCTCGGCATTATGTCCGGTGCGGACGCGCTCGACAAGGCTGCGGCAAAAAATCTTGATCTTGTAAAAATATCCCCGCAGGCAAACCCGCCCGTATGCAAAATAATGGATTACGGAAAGTATCGTTTTGAGCTTGCTAAAAGAGAAAAGGAAAACCGCAAGAATCAAAAAATCGTAAGCCTTAAGGAAGTCAGGCTTTCACCGTCGATTGACGATCATGATTTCGAAACAAAGCTGAAAAATGCTTGCAAGTTCTTAAAAAGCGGCGACAAGGTGAAGGTTTCCGTCCGTTTCAGAGGGCGTGAGATTCATCATGCGCGCTTGGGTGAAGAATTGCTTGCGCGTTTTGTCGAGGGCGTCGGCGAGCTTGGCTCGGTTGACAAAAAGGCGAAGCTTGAGGGAAAAAACATGGCGATGATTATTACGCCGAAAAACTGATTATCCAAACTGCCAAAGGTATGTTTTGAGATATACACATTGAGAGGAGAGATATTATGCCTAAAATAAAGACTCACAGAGCCGCTGCAAAGCGTTTCAGTCTTACAAAATCGGGTAAGGTTAAAAGGTCGAAAGCATTCAGAAGTCATATCCTGACAAAGAAGGATACAAAGAGAAAAAGAAGACTCAGAAAAGGCGGATTCGCAGATCAGTCGAATGCTAAAGTAATCAAGAAGCTTATACCTTATAAATAAGAATTAGGAGGACTTTAAAATGGCTCGTGTTAAGGGTGCGCTCAGCACCAGAAAAAGACATAAAAAAATATTAAAGCTTGCAAAAGGCTACAGAGGAGCTAAATCCAAGCTTTACAGAATTGCCAACCAGGCAGTTATGAAATCACTTACGTATTCCTATACGGGAAGAAAGCTCAAGAAAAGAGATTTCCGTTCTCTGTGGATTACAAGAATCAGCGCCGCATGCAAAATGAACGGAATTAACTATTCGCGTTTCATGAACGGACTTAAAAAGGCGAACATAGAAATCAACAGAAAGATGCTCTCCGAAATCGCAATCAATGATCCGGCAGCATTCACACAGCTTGTTGAAACTGCAAAAAGCAATCTTTAGGCAGATGATAAAAACCGTTTCCGCTTCACGCGGGGGCGGTTTTCTCACAGAAAGGAAAAACTTCCGATGGTTATTACAAGCCGTGAAAACAAAATATACAAGCTTGCGGTGAAGCTTGCTTCCCGAAGCGGCCGCGAGCGGTTCGGATTATTTGCGGTTGAGGGCGTGCGCAGCGTTGCGGACGCGGTGAAAAAAGGCGCCGACATTGAGCACCTTATTATATGCGATGGTTTTTCGTGCGAGCGGATTCCGTGCCGGAACGCATATGTTTTCGCCAAAAAGCTGTTTTGCGAGCTTTCGGGAACGGTTGCGCCGCAGGGAGTTATCGCACTTTGCCGCATTCCCGCAACCAAGCTTGAGGATATTTCCGATGAGGGCGGCTGCGTTGTCCTTTGCGAGGGCGTGCAGGACCCCGGCAATATCGGCACGGTTATCCGCACTGCACATGCGGCATTCTGCGGCGGTGTGGTGCTCAGCTCCGGCTGCTGCGATTTGTATAATCCGAAAACAGTTCGCGCAACAATGTCGTCAATATTTTCCGTGCCGGCGGTATGCAGGGTGACGGCTGCGGAAGCGATTGAGCATTTCCGCAGCCGCGGCTACAGAATAATCTGCGGCGCGCTTTCGCCGCGTGCGAAAAGCCTTTATGAAACCGATATTTCGGGAAAAACACTTATAATTGTCGGGAACGAGGGCAGCGGTGTTACGGAGGAAACAGCGGCGCTTTGCGATGATATTGTTAAAATTCCGATGCGTCAGGACGCGGAAAGTCTGAACGTTTCAGCTGCGGCATCGGTGCTTATCTATGAGCACTACCGCCAAAAAAATTACGGGATATAAAATATTTTTCTTTACAAATCATAAAATATGGTGTAAGTTATTAACGGACTGCAATGACAAATGACAAAGTATCTGCGTTTGATGCGGAAAGGAAGGATCGCCGCATGGCATCGGATATTAATGAAAGAAAACTGGCATGGGCGCTGAAAGCGTTTGAAAGCACTCCCACGCGAAAGCGGCTGAATGAGCTCGCGGAAAGGATTGCTTCGGGTGAGGAAATCCGTGCTTCCGTCAAGGATGATTTCGGCGCTTCGGTTGCAAAAAGCTTTGAACGCGCCGGGAAAACGGGCTGTTTTGTGGTCACCTTTGCGGATAAGGAATACCCCGACTGCTTTCGGAAAATTGCACTTCCGCCGCCCGTGCTTTATGTGCGCGGAAACGTCGGTGCGCTTTCGCATGAGGTGTATGTCGGAATGGTCGGCTGCAGAAAAAGCGACGATTACGGGATAAGAACCGCGGCAAATATTGCGGCGGAGCTTGCGCAGCTCGGTATCGGAATTGTTTCGGGCGGAGCAGTCGGGATTGACGCAGCGTCACACAGCGGAGCAATCCGCGGCGGCGCGCCGACGGTTGCATTCCTCGGCTGCGGACTCGATGTTGCGTATCCGCACGAAAATATTCCGCTGTTTAAGAAAATTGTTGACTCGGGCGGCGCGGTTGTGAGCGAATTTCCTTTCGGAGAGCCGCCGGAGAGGCGGAATTTTCCGCACAGAAACAGACTGATTGCAGCGCTTTCCAAAACCGTTGCCGTTATTCGCGCAGGCAATCGCAGCGGTGCGCTTATCACGGCGAACTATGCGGAAAAGATGGGTAAAACGATTTTCGCCGTTCCGGGAAATATCGATAATTACTTAAGCGCAGGAACGAACGCGCTTATCCGTGACGGAGTGCTTCCGCTCCTGTCATCGATGGACATTGTGGATGAGCTTATGCTCAAATGCCCCGACTTCTTCGCAAAGGAACGCGGCGGCATACAGGCGGAGGATAATATCCCCGGCGAAAAAATAAAACCGATGAAAAAGAAAAAGGCAGCGGTTTCGGGTCTTTCCGAAGCCGAAAGCGAAATCGTGCAGCTTGTCGAAAGCGGCATATGCACGGATTCGGAGCTTGCCGAAAAAATCTCGTTCGACCCTGCGCGCCTTACGGCGCTGCTCGGAATACTGGAGCTTAAGGGCGTTTTAACGAGAGGCTTTAACAAAAAATACAGCGTTACACCGGGAGGGAACGATTGATGGCAAACTATCTTGTTATCGTTGAGTCACCTGCAAAGGCAAAAACAATTAACAAGTATCTTGGAAAAAATTATACCGTTATTGCTTCGATGGGGCATTTGCGCGATCTTCCGAAAAGCAGTTTGGGTATTGACACGGAGCATAATTATGAGCCGAAATATATAACAATCCGCGGCAAGGGCGAGCTTTTGGCAAAGCTCAAAAAGGCGGCAAAAGCGGCGGACAAGGTTTTTCTCGCAACCGACCCGGACCGCGAGGGGGAAGCAATCAGCTGGCATCTTGCGGAAATTCTGGGAGTTGACAAAAACAAAAAATGCCGCATAACCTTTAACGAGGTAACAAAGGGAGCGGTAACGGCGTCGCTGAAAAATCCGCGCCCGATTGACATAAAGCTTGTGGACGCGCAGCAGGCGCGCCGTGTGCTTGACAGAATAGTGGGCTATAAGATAAGTCCGCTGCTCTGGAAAAAGGTGCGCAAGGGTCTCAGCGCCGGAAGAGTGCAGTCGGTTGCAACGCGCCTTGTTGTTGACCGCGAGCGCGAAATTGAAGCGTTTGAACCCAAGGAATACTGGACAATTAACGCGGTTTTGGCAGACGCAAAGGGCAAAAAGGTTATTGAAGCGCGTTACTACGGAATCGGCGGCAAGAAAAAGGAGCTCACAAGCTTTGACGAAGCCGACGCAGTTAAGAAAAAAGCGGAGGGCGCGGAGTTTAATGTGACCTCGGCTGTGTACGGCGAAAAGCAAAAACACCCCTCGCCGCCGTTTACGACAAGCACACTCCAGCAGGAGGCAAGCCGCAAGCTCGGCTTCACGGCGAGAAGAACAATGGCGGCGGCGCAGATTCTTTACGAGGGCGTTGCGGTTCCCGGAAGAGGAACGCTCGGTCTTATCACGTATATGAGAACGGATTCACTGCGCATCACGCCCGAAGCAATCGACGCGGCGCGCGGAATCATCGGCGCAAGGTTCGGCGCCGAATATCTTCCGCAGAAAGCGCGCGTTTATAAGACGGGAAAAAGCGCTCAGGACGCGCACGAAGCAATCCGTCCGACAATGGCTGATATTTTCCCCGAGATGATAAAGGGGAGCGTTCCTGCCGACCAGTACAAGCTTTATAAGCTGATTTGGGAGAGATTTATTGCAAGCCAGATGGCAAGCGCGGTGTATAAAACACTCAGTGCGGAAATGGACGCAAACGGCGTAACCTTCCGCGCAAGCGGAAGCTCGGTAAGCTTTCCGGGCTACAGAGCCGTTTATATCGACGGAACGGACGCGGAGGAAAAGAAGGATGTGCGCAGACTTGCTGCAATCGAAAAGGGAATGAGCTTCAAAGCATCCGAAATTCTTGACGAGCAGCATTTTACCGAGCCGCCGGCAAGATATACCGAGGCATCGCTCATTAAAACCATGGAGGAGAACGGAATCGGCAGACCCAGCACATACGCTCCGACAATCAGCACGATTCTCGGCCGCGATTATGTGCAGCGCGAGAAGCGGATGCTTAAGCCGACTGAGCTCGGAAATATTGTCACGGATATAATGAGCGAGAATTTCAGCGATATTGTAAACGTTGAGTTTACAGCCGATATGGAGCAGCAGCTCGATAATATTGAAGCGGGCACGGAGAGCTGGGTGTCCGTTGTGGACGCTTTCTATAAACCGTTTGAAAAAACGCTTGAAAAGGCGGAGCAGTCAATTGAAAAGGTTGAAATCAAGGACGAGGAAAGCGATGAAATCTGCGAAAAATGCGGAAGAAGAATGGTTATCAAGCTCGGAAAGTACGGGAAATTCCTTGCATGCCCGGGCTTTCCGGAATGCCGCAACGCTAAGCCGATATTAAAGGATACGGGCGTTAAGTGCCCGAAATGCGGCGGCAGAATCGTTGAAAGAAAAAGTCAGCGCGGAAAGAAATACTATTCCTGTGAAAATGCGCCGAAGTGTGATTTTGTACTTTGGGACGAACCGCTGCAAACGCCGTGCCCGAAATGCGGCGGCATTATGACGCGGAAATATCTTAAAAAAGGCAGCCTGACGGTTTGCACGAACAGCGGGTGCGAAAGCAACAAGGCACGTGAAAAAAAGACTGAAAAGCAAAAGGAAGAAAAATAACTGCGGCAGCGGAGGTTTAGCTTATGGAGCTGAAAATTATCGGCGGCGGTCTTGCCGGGTGCGAGGCTGCATGGCAGGCGGCAAACAGGGGAATAAAGGTCAGACTGTCGGAAATGAAGCCGCTTCGGTTTTCGCCGGCGCACACGAACAAGGATTTCGGCGAGCTGGTGTGCTCCAATTCCCTTAAAGGAAACGGGCTTGACAATGCCTGCGGACTTTTAAAGGAGGAAATGCGGCGCATGAACAGCCTGATTATTTCCTGCGCGGATGAAACGCGCGTTCCCGCCGGAGGTGCGCTGGCTGTTGACCGCGATAAATTTGCCGCTCTTATCACCGAAGCGGAAAAATATCTGGGGTTCCCATATGTCTGGGGCGGTTCCAGTCCAAGCACCAGCTTCGATTGCAGCGGATT
>CAJJUC010000125.1 GCA_905195005.1 uncultured Eubacteriales bacterium
TTCTGCGCGGCGGAAGCCCCCTGCTCGGCGGTTACGGGCGGCGCGTCCTTCTCCGTAAAGTCCTCGCCATTGTAAGAAGCGGTAAGCTCGAGCTTGACGGAATCCTCCGCAGTGCCCTCCCACTTCATCGTATTTTTTCCGCTGCTTTTTCCGTTGCCCTTTTCCTTTTCTCCCGTTACGGAAATACTTGCGCCGAACGCCTTTTTGTTCTCCGACAAAAGCTCCGTTGCTCCGAAAGAGTCGGAGTTAAGCGTTCCGTCAAAGGTTATTTTTCCGTCCCCGGCAGTAACGGTTACCGCATTCTCGGTCGGAACGGCGGTGAATTTGGGCACAAAGGGAATCCCCTGCCAGCTTGCCGCGTCCGCAAGTGCGGCGGCGTTATCAAAATGCTTTTCCACGACTATTCTGGCAAAATTGCCGTCATCTTTTTCGGTGTAACTTATTTTGTTTTCGTCAAGCGGCTGTTTTATGAGGTCTTTAACCTGATTCAGCACATCATCACCGGCAACCATGGTTTTATCGATACCGTAGACAATCTGTGCGTCAATCGAGCCGTTTTTGTTAATTGTCAGTGAAATGTCATTTCTGCCGCAGCTGCACAGCACAAAAGCAAGCACAAGCAGCGCCGCCGCAAAAATCTTTTTGTGAAATGTCCGAATCATATGTATTCTCCCTCTCATATAAATATCACACTATTTTTTAAGTGATGTGTAAACCTCATCAAACAGCGCTTGCAGCTTTTTTACCGTCAGCCCTCTCACGCGCCTGTGCGCCGCCGCAAGCTCATCTGTATAGTCACTGAGCATATATGCAGTGTACTTTTCACCTGCATGAGTTACCAGCGGAAGCATTTCGTAATTATCAACAGTGACCTTTCCGTTCTTTTTCGTCAGCGTGACATCAGCCATTCCGCAAAGCACCTTACTGATGCTGTCCTGATTCGAAATAAAATTCCCGAGCGAATAGAAAACAACCGCGCTGTTCCCGTTTTCGGCAGTTATCTCATCAACGCCCTGAATAACATGCGGATGCGCCCCTATGATTAAATCTGCGCCGTTTTCGCAGAGAAATTCCGCGTCCTTTAACTGTTGCTTTGTCGGCGTATGCGTATATTCCGTTCCGAAATGAATGAAAACAACCGTGAAATCCGCTTCCCTTTCGGCGCGCCCGAGATCCTTTTCAACCTTTTCTTCGTCATAAACGTCCACCATATAGCTGCAATCCTTCGGAAGAACATGCCCGTTCAAGCCATAGGTATAGTTAAGCATGGCAATTTTAAAATTCTGCTTTCCGAAAACTGTTATTCTTTCGGAATCCTCCCGGGATTCATGTATTCCGAGCACAGAAACGTGCGGATATTTTTTCCAGAAATTAAGCGTATTTTCAATTGCATCCACACGCTTGTCAAGAACATGATTTGTTGCATGCGTAACAACATTAAAGCCGGCAGCGGCGGCATAGTCCCCCACCTCGCTCGGCGTGCCGAATTCGGGATAACCGCTGAATGCAGCCGCGTCACTCACGAAAATCGTTTCCTGATTAATTGCGGCAATATCGGCATTTTTCAGATATGGAGCAACGTTTTCGTAAAGACATGTAAAGTCGTATCCGTTTTCTGTTGCACATCTTTTGTAAATCGGCGAATGAATCAGATTGTCACCCACCGCCTTAATACGAACAGTGACGGAAGCTTCCTCCGCCATAACGGCGGAAACTGCTTTTTTCGCTTCCTTATCATCTCCGCCGGAGCATCCTGCCAGGAGCAGGCACATCGCCGCTGCCGTAAGTTTTTTTATCATTCCATCGCCGCCTTAATGCGCGCAATTGTGCGCGATTCTCCGAGAACCTGCTGAATGCACCATATATCGGGCGAATTTTGCCTGCCCGTAATTGCAACGCGAATCACTCCGCTGACATCGCCTACATGCCCCTTGTAGCTTTCGGGATTTTTGCGGTAAAGCTTCGGCTGCGGAGCATATCCGAGTTCTTCTCCGAGCGCGCGGATTTTCCCGAACCATGTGCTCTGGTCGTCATTATGATTATAGCTTTCAAGATACCTTTCAAGTATAAGCTTTCTGTCTTCATCACTCACGTTTGAGGGAAACTCGTCCTCGCGGCGGAAAAGCTCATCAAAGAAAAAGCTGTAAAATTCCTTCGACTGCCGCCAGTGGCTTATATCCTTGCGCGGCTTTTCTCCGCCCCTGCCGATTGCAATCATTCCGAGCGTGAAATCCTCATCACGCATTAAAAGGTCATAGTAATCGTGGTCACATTCCTTTGCCCATGCAATAAGCGCATTGAAAACGGTTTTCGCGCCGAGCCTTGCAAGATAGTTTTTGCTGACATCGTTAAGCTTGTCAATATCGAAAAGTGAACCGCTGACGCCCATTTTCTCTGTTGTGAAAGCAAATTCATCCATCGGAGAATCGGGGTTTGCAAGCCGCCATTCCTCAAAGTTTGAGTTGAGCACGGTCATAAGATATTCCCGAACCGCGCCGGGAACATACCCTTCATTTTTGTAATAATCGAGCGAAAGCTCCGGGTCTTTTCTTTTGCTGAGCTTGCGCTTTGTTCCGTTGTCGATTTTCATGAGCTGCGCTGTGTGGCAGTAAACGGGCAGCTCCCAGCCCATCGTTTCAAAAAGCTGAACGTGAATCGGCAGCGTTGCGAGCCATTCCTCACCGCGGACAACGTGCGTTGTGCGCATAAGGTGGTCGTCGATAACATGTGCAAAATGATACGTCGGGATTCCGTCCGACTTAAGCAGAACAATATCCTGGTCGTTTATCGGCATTGTGAGCTTGCCGCGGATTCCGTCCTCAATCGTGAACGTTTTTCCGCATGGCTCGGGTGCACGAAAGCGCAGCACAAACGGCTTTCCTTCGTCAATATTCTTTTTTGCTTCCTCAAAAGAAATATTTCTGTGCACTGCCCATTTCCCATAATACCCGAAGTTTTCCTTAAGCTGCATCTGTTTTTCGCGCATTGCGGAAAGCTCCTCCTCCGTGCAGAAGCATGGATATGCCAATCCGCGCTTTACAAGCTCCTTCGCAAATGTTTGATAGATTTCCGCGCGCTCACGCTGGCGGTACGGTCCATAGCTCCCTTTTTCGCCGACGCTCTCCGCGCCCTCGTCAAATTCAACGCCGAAATAGCGCAGCGTGTTTATGACAACGTCAACCGCTCCCTCAACCTCGCGCTTGTTATCCGTGTCCTCAATTCTGAGATAAAAAACGCCGCCCGATTGGTGCGCCAGTCTTTCGTCGGTAATCGCGCCGAAAAGATTTCCCAGGTGAATAAACCCCGTCGGGCTCGGGCCGAGCCTTGTTACCTTTGCCCCGTCGGGCAGATTGCGCTTCGGATAAAGCTCCTCATAATATTCGGGTGTTTTATCAACATTCGGGAAAAGCAGCTGTGCCATCTGTAAGTTATCCATACTTCCGTTCCTTTCTCAGTCCTCAAAATATCCTTTATATTCTACCTTCGGTGCGTCCGGCAGCAGCCGCGCGCAAATATCAATGAAATAGTCGTCCGTCATTGAAGCAATGTAGTCCGCAACAATGTCGTCAGGCGATGTTATTTCTGCATAATCATCGCTTTGCCTGTAATATTTTCTCCGCGTGTTCACAAGATTTATATGGTGTTTATAGATAAGACGCGTCTTGTCGCCGCTTTTCAAATCTGAAAGCAGCTTTTCATAAAGCTCGGCAAACATCGGGCGCAGGCAGCGTTCGTACTGGTCATTCACATCGTGCGAATGATATATGCGCTCGTAATTTTCCTTTTTTATGGTTCTCAATCTGTCAAAATACTCATGATCCATTTTGATATAATCATGTCCGAAGCTGTTTTCAACAATATTTACAATGAAATTGTTTATCGCCATTGAGTTAAAGCTTCCGTTTTCGGGAAGTATAACGCCGATTCGTTCCGCGTCCTGCCTGTCCTTGCCTATATATGCGATTATGTCGCTCACTCTTACGATGCAGCCCTCAATTGTCGATGGGATAAGGTGTTTGATGCTTTCGCGGTCGGTATAGCACTTTTCAAGCTTCTCGTCAAACTCATCAAATCCGCTTATTGCAGCGGGGCGGTATTCCTCAAGCTCAAGCTCGCCGTTATGGCAGAGTATCCCGTCAAGAGTGTCAAGGCTGAGGTTGATTCCGAAAATTCTGTCAAGCACGCGCACGCTGTGAACATTATGATTAAAATAACGTCCTGTCCGCGCGTGGTAGCTGTCGTTCAACAGCCTTTCGCCCGCATGACCGAACGGAGTGTGCCCAATGTCGTGACCAAGGGCAATCGCTTCAATTAAATCAAGATTGCATCCGAGCAGTCTGCCGATGTTGCGCGCAATGCGCGAAACCAGCTGCACATGAAGCGCGCGCCGCGTGAGGTCGTCATTTTTGCAGAATGAAAAAACCTGCGTTTTATCGGCATATCTGTTGTAAAAAGGGTGATGCAGAATTTTTTCGATATCTCTTATATAGCACGGCCGCCAGACCGAAGCGCGGTCACTCGTCGGGTCGCGCCGAAGCGCCGTGCCTGCCGACAAGCCGAGCTTTTCTTCAATCAGCTTGCAGGTCTTCGGCGAAAGACGCAAATATTCATTTTTTTCCAAAGACAACCTCTCCCTTTCTTATGACAATATCCGCGCCGATTCCCGTCACAATTCCAACAGCCGCGCCGATTCCCGTCAGGATGGGAAAATACCCGAGCGCGCCCCTTCCGAGCATGAGATATGCTGCGGCAAGCTGCCCGATATTGTGAAATATTCCGCCGGCGCAGCTTATTCCGACAACGGAAAACTTATCCGTTTTTTTAAGAAGCAGCATTGCGGCAAGGCTTGCCGCCGCTCCGGAAAAGCTGTATATCAGACCGGAAAAGCCCGAAAAAAGCAATGCGCACAAAATCGGTTTTATCAGCGCAACGGAAATCGTGCACGGCACACCAACGCAGTAAAGCGCAATAAGCACCGCTATGTTCCCGAGCCCTATTTTCACGCCCGGAATCGGAACAACAGGCGGCAGGCAGCTTTCCGCAAATCCGAGGGCAACCGCTGCGGCGGCAAGCACTGCTGTCCGAGAAGCATATTTAGCGCTTATTTTCATATTACAACATCCGTTTCTTTTTTTCCTTCGATAACAACACTCAGTCTGTGCGGCAGGCAGATAATGCTCTGACCGCTTTTTTTTGCCGCCATTCTTTCGCAAAGCCTGTCCGGGCAGTCGGCGTCAATAACGCGAACCCCGTCCTTGTCCACCTTCACAGTGTTGCTTCCGTATTCGGTCGCAACAACAATCTCGGTCGGTTTTCCGAGCGGAACGGTTTTATAAAGCTTCCCGTCAACATACACCGAAACGCGCTCTCCGCCCGATTGAAAAAAACTGCCGCCGGCAAGCACGATTGCAGCTGCGGCTATGATAAAAAAATCGGCTTTCTTCATTTCTCTTTCTTTTTCTGAAGGATATAAACCACTCTCGCCGCAAGGCTGTCGGGCACAAGCTTTGAAAGAAATCTTGTAAAGCCCGTTGCAAGCGACGGGGTTATTATCCCTTTTCCTTTAAACATTCCGTCAACCGCGGCGCGCGCGGCATACTGCGGAGAAACGGAACCGATTCCGAACTTCACTCCGGCAACATCGTTAAATTCCGTTCTGACAGGGCCCGGGCAAAGCACGCTCACCGTGACCGGCGATTTTTCGCGCCGAAGTTCTTCGCGCACCGCAAGACTCAGCCGCGTTACATATGCCTTTGACGCATAGTAAGACGAAAACATCGGTCCCGGGAAAAACGATGCCGATGACGACACGTTGAGAATCCTTCCGCTGCCGCGCTTTTTAAACTCCGCAAGGTACAGCTTCATCAGTATATGCAGCGCAAGGATATTTACATCAAGCATTTCACATTCGCGCGAAAGCTGCGTTTCGTCAAATGCGCCGAACACGCCAAAGCCTGCATTGTTTACCAAAACATCAACATCGCGGTTTTCTTCAAAAAGACGCTCCGCCTCCGTGCGCACAGATAAATCCGTACAGGCAATTTTGCATGGAACGTCGAGCGTTTTTTTAAGCTCCTCAAGCCTGTCCTCTCTCCGTGCGGCGATAACAAGCTCATATCCCCTTGCGGCAAGCAGGCGCGCAATTTCGCGCCCTATGCCTGAGCTTGCACCCGTTATAAGAGCCTTCAATAAAATCACATCCTAAAATCCGAGTTCTTCATTGACAAGAATAACCGCAATTCTGCCGGGTCTGCGCTGAAATCCGCTCACAAGGTACTCTGCGCATATTCTGTCGGGTGAGGTGCAGCCGTCCGTCATTTTGCCGTCCGTGCCCATGCACTTCCCGGCTTCATGGCAGTATGTTTTGCAGGAAAGCCGCTGCGTGTTCGCAGGAGCTGCAACGGTTTTCACACGCTTCACCGCGTCATCAAGGTTATGCACGATTTTATTTCTCCCGACAATCATTATCACCTTATCGGGTCCGAAGCAAATACAGGCAACGCGGTTTGCATTGCCGTCAACATTGTAAAGCTCTCCGTTTTCGGTGACCGCATTCGATGAGCAAAGATAAAAGTCCGCGCAGAAGCTTTTTCTGTAAAGCGCGGTCACATCGTCCGTGTTCATTCTGTCAAGATATTCGTATTTTCCGCTTCTGAGGATTTTCCCCATTCCGCATTCCTCAAGCGTCATTGAACCGCCGCTTGCGACAAGAGCGCCGTCATGCATGAGCGATTGTGCAATTTCGCACGCCTGCGCGCAATCGTTTGCTATATACGCGTCAAATCTGTTCTTCTCAAGCGCCGCTTTCGTACGCTCGAGCATTTTCATTGTTACGGTTTCCATATTGTTATTCACTAAAGTACACCTCCGTTAGGCATAACAGATTCGAACCCCATGCGGTTCAAAAAGGCAAATTTGTCGCAAT
>CAJJUC010000126.1 GCA_905195005.1 uncultured Eubacteriales bacterium
CACAGCCGTTTTTTTCGAGCGCATCAAGCATTCTTTCAAAGGTTTTTGTGGTATATGACCGCTCGGGCATATAAAATTTTCCCACCGGAAACGCGCGAAGCACCGCTGCCATGCCGCCGATATGGTCGGCGTGCGGATGCGTTGCAACAACGCAGTCGATTTTTGTATAACCGAGCGATTTTATATAATGCACAAGCTTATCGCCGAACGTTGCTTCACCCGAATCGATCAGCATACATTCCCCGTTAGGAAGCTCGATAAATTCACAATCCGCCTGTCCGCAATACAGAAAATGCACCTTAATTTTTTCCCCGGTGCTTATCGAAGCGGTGCGCGAGGCGCCGTTCCATATAACAGAGCAGCCGAATGCCTGCGCAACAGCGCGCAGCGGAACAAACGTTCTGCCGTTTTCAATGACTGCCGGTGCATCGAGCGGCCGGTTTTCTCCGTTCACGGAAATGCTGCTTTGCCCCGGAATAAGCTCAATTTCCGTGCTGCCGCGCACAGCCTTTACAGCCGCGCTTTGCTCGTCCCAGTCAACCTCCGCGCCGAGCGCCGAAAAAACGCCGCGCAGCGGAACGAGCGTTCTTCCGCCGTAAATGCGCGGTTCAGCGTCGAATGAAAGCTTTTCGCCGTTCACATAAACCTTTATTTCGGCGTCTGCCAGCGCCCCATAGGAAAAGCCGCAGAAAATCGCGCAAAATATTGTTATAACAGCCAGAAATCTTTTAAGCCTTTGCTTAGCATACATCGTTATGCTTCTCCCCGTTAATAAACGTTTTAATATTATCCGCCGTCATTTCTATGCAGCGCCGCCGTGCGCTGACCGACGCCCATGCAATATGCGGCGAAAAAACCACCCTTTCACCGGGGATATTGAGCAGTGGACTGTCCGCTCCGAGCGGTTCTTCCGCAAAAACATCGATTGCCGCGCCTGCAATGATTCCGCCCGAAACGGCGTTCGCCAGCGCTGCCTCATCGGTTATTGCACCGCGGCCGACGTTTACGATAACGGCGGTGCGCTTCATCATTGAAAGCTCCTTTTCACCGATGAGCGCTTTTGTTTTTTCGTTCAGCGGAGCATGAACCGTCAGAATATCGCTGTTTTTCAGAAGCGTTTCAAGCGGAACGCACGGATACTTTTCTTTGCGCACGGCGCCGCTGACGCTGCTGTAGCTGACGTTTGCCCCGAATGCGGCGGCACAGTCGGCAACGCGCCGACCGATACTGCCCATTCCTATGATGCCCCAATTCATGCCGGATATTTCATCAAACGGCTTTCCGAGATGATTTGCCGTGCCGCTGCGGCTGTAAGCGCCGCTTTTCACAAAATTATCGTAATAAGAAAGCTTTTCAATAAGCGCAAACAAAAGCGCAAAGGTATGCTGACAAACGCTTTCCGTGCAGTACCCGGGAACATTGCGCACTGAAATCCCGTGCGAGCGGCAATATTCAATGTCAATATTATTATACCCGACGGCAAAAACGCAGATAAGCTTCAGCCGCTCCGCCGCTGAAAGAACCTCCCCCGTCAGATTGATTTTGTTCACGATTACCGCGTCCGCGTCCGCAATGCGCTCCGAAACAAGCTCCGGTGCGGTTGACGGAAAAATCACGGTTTCGCAGATATTTTTTATCGGCGTAAAATCGATGTCCGCGCCCATTGTGGCGCCGTCAAGAATTACAGCTTTCATATCAGCTCTCCTCAAGCTTTTTAAGCGCTTTCATATCAACCTTATCGCCGCGATTTTCGCGGTTTCTTCCGTTCTTCAGAATTTTTATGTCCTTAAGATTATACTGCGACAGCTCTCCGTCCGTTTCATTGTCCAGGCGAACGGTGATTATCCCTTTAAGCATCAGAACGCTGTGAACAACGCCCTTTCCGTCCGGCGTCATAACAATCGCGCCTGCGGAGGGAGTTATTTTCGCAAGCTCGTCATAACAGTTCTGTTCATATTTAAGGCAGCACATAAGCCTGCCGCAGTTACCTGAAATCTTTGTCGGATTAAGGCTCAAGCCCTGCTCCTTTGCCATTTTAATCGAAACGGGATGAAAACCTTCAAGAAATGTGCTGCAGCAAAGCCCTCTGCCGCAGATTCCGATTCCGCCGAGCATCTTTGCCTCGTCGCGAATGCCGATTTGCCGGAGCTCAATCCGCGTTCTGAAAACAGAGGCAAGATCCTTTACAAGCTCGCGGAAATCAATTCTGCCGTCGGCCGTAAAGTAAAACAGAATTTTATTCGAATCAAACGTATATTCGACATCGACAAGCTTCATTTCAAGCTTGTGCGCCGCGATTTTTTCCTCGCAGATAAGAAACGCCTCGCGCTCTTTTTCCTTGTTTTTTTTCAGCTGTTCGCGGTCGGCGTCCGTCGCAGCGCGGACAACCTCCCGAAGCGGCTGAATAACCTCATCGTCGGGAATTTCCTTAACTCCGTGCGCAACAACACCGTACTCCATGCCGCGCGCAGTTTCGACAATAACCTCGTCACCCTGCTTAAGCTCCGTATCACGCGGATCAAAATAGTACGATTTTCCGCTTTCCTTAAATTTAACTCCTATTACTCTTGCCATGAATATCCTCCCAACAATTAATAAGCAGATTCATAATCCACAACTCATATTTCATTGAAACATTCAGCTGCCGCTTAACCTCCGCCGTTCGTTCTATCACCCGAAGCACCGCGCCGAGCGTTGTTTTTGATGAAAAGCTCTCAATCAGCGGGCGTTTATCCTCGTTAAGTATTTTCCCTGTTGTTTTAAGCGCCGCCGCGTCACGCATGAAGCTGAGAAACAAATCGAAATGCACCGCGCAGGTGTCCGCATTCTGCTTGCGTGAGCGAACCTCGAACACCTCCGAAACGCCGAGGATCGACAGTCTGTCACCCGTGAGCTGCGCGCACGCGTCAAACATTTTTTCACGTTCCTCAAAGAAATCCGCGCTCTCGCATATATCGATTGCCCTGCCGATTATTCCGCCGCTGTAGCGCGAAATGAAGCCTGCTTCATGCGCCTTTAACGGATAAACGGTTTTTATATATTTCTCAATTTTTTCCGCCGGAAACGGTTCAAACACAATTTTCACTCCGCGCGAGCGGATTGTCGGCAGCAGGTTCTCGCTGTTTTCCGACAAAAGGATTATAACGCCGTATTCGGGCGGCTCCTCAAACGATTTTAACAGTGCGTTTTGTGCGGCGGCGTTCATTCCGTCGCTTCCGCGCACAATAAATATTTTCTTGTCCGACAGTGCCGGGCGGATATAAAGCTCATCCGTCAGCGCGCGTATATCGTCTATTTTCAGGCTTCTTTCCCCATCGCCGACAACATACAAATCGCTGTGCGTTCCTGCCATGTGCATCTTGCACTGCTCGCATTTAAAGCACGGCTTTGTTTCCCCCTTGCAGTGCACCGCTGCGGCAAAAAGCTCCGCCGCGGTGAATTTTCCGATTCCGCGCAGCCCTTCAAAGATATACGCCTGCCGAACCGTTCCGCCGCGCACATCGCCGAGCAGCTGCGTGAGCGCCTTTTGCCCCGTCAGAAAGCTTTTCGGCGTTGTATTCAAATTTTCATCCATTTAAAACGCCTCCGAAAATCATAATCAGTCGCCGTTTTTCGCGGTTTCTTCTTTTATTTTTGCAACCAGCGCCGAAAAGATTTTCACCAAAACAAGGTTTCCGGCAAATACGACTGCGGAAAGAATAGCTCCGATCCAGAATCCGTTTATAACGCGCATATAAATTATTTCCGCCGCAGTGAACACATGGCAGAAGCTGTTGATAACAGACGCGAAAAGGATTGACGCGCCGATTCCCGTAAGCCACTGAACAAGCTTTATATCGGTTCTCTTCAGATAGTATACAAAAAGGATAAGGCACGGCCATCCGACAAAAAATTCCTTTGTTCGCGGACGGGCAGCCATTTTCTCCGTTATTGTATTGCGCATGAAGTTTTCCGCACCCGATATGCTTTTAACGTTTCCGCTTCTGATAATGTAAATCAGTCCCACAATTCCGACAAAACCTGCTATAATCACCCAAAATACTTTAATCTGCGCATTGAGCAGCACCGGGATTTTTGTAAGAACGCTTTCGGAGCGTTTTGTGCAGAAAATAATTCCGTAAGCTACTGCACCGTAAAGAATCGGCGCTATAAGCGAAAGCTTGATTCCGCGGAAAATCAGCGTGTTGATACAGTAATCCGGACCGCTGAGCAGCGCAAGCTGAACGTATCCGCATATGCACAGAGAAACAAGCGTTACGGCTGCCGTCATCAGAATCAGCTTTATCAGCGAAAGCTTTTTCACGGCTGCGCGCAGCATAACAAACACAAGCGTTATGCAGAAGCACGGCGCAACAATTGCATAAAGGCTGGGGTAAAGCAGAATTATAGGCTCGGGCGCAAGATACGTAAACGGTATGCTGAGCGCCGCTCCCGCTGCCGCAGTGATTTCAAGAGCAACGCTTCTTTTCGTCATCAGCCACTGAAGCATTGTAAGCCCCATTATAATCATAAGCACCATTGCCGCCGCGCTCGTCAGTCTGCGGTTAATATTGTATGACGAAAAATCCGTGTCAAACGATGAAGTGTTATATCCGAATCGGTTTATCTTTTTAATAAACATGTCAGCCGCTTTGAGCGTACGCTCGTTTTTCGATTCAAATGTGTCCGTTCCGTTCGTAAGCTGCGTCATGTTTACAAAGCGCGTGTTTCTGTCGATAACGGAGTTGAGCATCTGATAGTAGCGGAAATGGTAATCCGTTTCGCCCGAGCCCGACATATCAAACGTTTCGTAGCAGCGGATAACTCTGCCGTTCGCCGCTGATACAAGCTTGTTATATCCGAAAGGCTTCTGGTTCGAAAGCTGATCCTGTTTCTCCGTCAGAATAAGCGTCAGCTTATACTTTTTGATAAGGTTACAAAGCGGATTGTAGTTTCTCGACGCTCCGACCTCGCGCACCTGCTGCTTTCTGTAGTTACTTTTAAGATTTATAAAGCGGATGTCATATTCTTTAATCAGATCTTCAATTATGTCGATATATTTTGCCGTCGAATAATTGCCGACCATCATCGAAAGTGCAACATCATATCCGTTTTCCTTTGCCTTTTTGATTTTATCCACCACAAAACCCGTGGAAATCTGCCATGCGTCCGCCGCGCCCTCGTAAATAACGTACACAGTCGCGTTATAATCCGTTTCAAGCTTTACAAACTCGTCGCTTTTGTACTTTGCCGGCAGCCACAAATCAAGGTAATCCTTGCAATCCTGCCTTTTTGTCACAAGAACGTAGCTGTCGTTATGAATATTCGGGTCCTTTGCCAGAGTTTTTATAATTTCTTCGCTTTCGTCATCATACTTATGGCAAAGCACGTTATATTTAATACCGGTGATATAGCCTGCTGAAATGAGAGAATTTACGCTTTCCTCGGCAACAACCGCGGTTTTAACGCCGATTGCCTTATAATCTGTCAGCGCTTTATCAAATTCGTCCTTGCTGAGCGTCATTTCAAAGTTATTGTAGTTCATCGCGACAATAACGTCGCGGTTGTTATCCTCATTGTCCACGCGCGTGAGCACGGCAGGCAGCATGAGCGACAGCGCCGCAATCGCCGCAAACAGTCTGATTATTATGCTTTTTTTCGTCATTAATTTTCCGCCCTTTCAGCCGCTCCCTTTTTAAGGAGATATTTTATCGTTCCCGTTAAGTACAGCGCCGCGAGATAAGCCGCTCCGCAGCAAAGCAACGGAATTACGAATGTGATTCTGCCGCCCGTAAGTCGGGGTGCAAATATTTTGAACAATGCAAATACCGCCGCTGCCGCCGCTCCGCCCAAGGTTATCCGAAGCAAGGTGGAAAGCAGGCTTCGGTCGGCATAGCTTCCCGTGACCTTTTTCATTGTCAGCGCAACGTTCACGGCGTAAAGCGTCAGCAAAACGGTTGTTGCCGCACTGACTGCCACCGCGCCGCCGTGACGGACTGCAAACATGTTTACAAGCGGTTTAAGCCCTATCACCGCAAGCGTTCCCGTAACCGTGCAGGCATATCTTGAATCGAGATACAAAATCTTGTTGAAAAGCTCTTGGCAGACATAGCCGAGCGCTCCGAGCGTGTATATTGCAAACAGCAGCGCCGTTATACGGGTGTGCTGCGGAGTAAATTCGCCGTGCTCGTACACAAGTCTTATAATGCTTTCGCCGAAGCATATAACCGTGAGAATAAACGGCAGGAATATGGCAAACATAATCGATATGATATATTGCAGAAGTCCGCGCAGATAATCAATATTGCCCTCCTCGTAATTTTTGCTGATGGCGGGGAAGACAACATTGCTCATAGCAACAACGAACACGCTTGAAATCGTTATGAACAGGTTCGAGGCGTAATTAATCGTCGTAACCGCGCCGTTTTCCGCGCTCACGAACGCCTTATCGATTAAAAAGCAAACCTGAAACATCATGTTTGATATGAAAATGTAAAGCGCCTCGGAATTTCCGCCCTTTGAGCGGAACTCGTCCGTTACCGCGCCGAAAAGCCTGTAGCCCTTTTTGTAAAACGACGGCAGCTGAATTGCAATGTGCAGAAACCAGCCGATTGTTGTGACAATGCCGACCGTGATTATATCAATATTCTTTACAAAAAGCGACGCTATTATTATAACGTTGAACGGCAGGCTCATTATCGATGTGATAAAGAACACGCGCTTATTTTGCAGAACGCCCGAAATTATGTAGGCGATAATTATGTGATTGAAAATAAGTTTCTGTATAAATATTGTAATTTTTAAATATGAAATTAAACTTTTGGGGTTAATTTTAATATATAAATTATAATATTTAACCTGTTTAGCTAACCGTGTATAGGTATCGGCATCACTTTTTATTTCTATTCCATATATATT
>CAJJUC010000127.1 GCA_905195005.1 uncultured Eubacteriales bacterium
CACAGAAGGACAAGCTTAGAAAATATGCAGAATTTCAGGAGATGGAGATTGTTGGAGAATATTCTGATGAAGGACATTCCGGTAAGAATATAAAAGGAGAGCGTGAATATGAAAGCAAGCTTTAAAATTGAAATAGTCACGGATTATATAAAGCTTGACCAGGCGCTGAAATTCTGCGGAGTTGCCGCAAGCGGCAGCGAAGCTAAGGAAATAATATCATCGGGCGAGGTTTATATAAACGGAGCAAGCGAAACCAGGCGCGGAAAAAAGCTTTATAAGGGTGATAAATTCACTGTTTTTGAAAAGGAATATGAAATAGAATGAAAGCAAAAAAGCTTGAGCTTCGGAATTTCAGAAATTATTCCGCGGAGCAGATTGATTTTTGCGACAGTATAAATATAATCTGCGGCGATAACGGAATGGGAAAAACAAACATTGCCGAAGCGGTTTACTATTTTTCTCACGGAAGAAGCTTCAGAAGCAGCGGCAGAGAAATAATAAAGGACGGCGAGGACAAGGCAAAAATAAGACTTTGCTTTGAAAGCGGAGAAAGAAAATTCGACGGTGAAATAAGATTTTTCGGCGGAAAAAAGAAAGAAATACTGCTGAATGAAATTGAGCTTAAAAAAACAAGCCAGCTGCTCGGAAATTTTATATGCGTTCTTTTTACGCCCGATGAGCTTAACATTGTCAAAGGTATGCCTGAAA
Organism: uncultured Eubacteriales bacterium; assembly: GCA_905195005.1. Taxonomy (GTDB): domain Bacteria; phylum Bacillota; class Clostridia; order UMGS1883; family UMGS1883; genus UMGS1883. Next base: position 709 of record CAJJUC010000127.1, read on the forward strand.
TGAGAAGAAAATTCTGCGACAGTGCGATAATGCCGCTTCGCCCTAATTATATAAGAGAGCTTATAAGATACAGAACGGTTGTAAGCCAGAAAACGGCTCTGCTGAAAGCCGGAAAATACGAAACGCTTTCCGTGTGGAATGAAAAAATGGTTGAAAGCGGATTGAAAATTATAAACATGCGGCGCAGTTATATAGATAAAATCAATCTGACGGCAAGAGAAATGCAGAAGGATATTTCCGCAGGCAGGGAAATTCTTGATATAAAATATTCTCCGTCGGTTACGGATGAGGAAAGCTTCAGAAAAAAGCTTGAGTTGTCCTCCGTAAAGGAAAAGGAAAACAGAATGTGCTTGTGCGGACCGCACCGCGATGACATAAGCTTCGAAATAAACGGAAAAGCGGCAAAAAGCTATGCAAGTCAGGGGCAGATAAGAACCGCGGTTTTGTGCTTAAAATCGGCACAGATGGAAATAATAAAGGAAGTAACAGGAAAATATCCAGTTTTGCTTCTTGATGATATACTGAGTGAGCTTGATAAAAAAAGACGTGATTTTCTTATATCTGAAATAAGCGGCAAGCAGGTAATCATAACATGCACGGATATTGATTTCGAAGCCGCCGGAGCAAATATTATAAAAATAAAGGACGGAAAAGCTGTAAGGTGATAAAATGTATCTGCATATAGGAGGAAAAAAATTACTGAGCAAAAACGATATAGTTGCCGTTTTGGATATGGAAACCACTTCCGTAAGTAAAAAAACAAGGGAATTTCTCAGAAGCAGCGATAAAAAAGGAGAGGTAATCAACGTTTCCGAGGAAATTCCGAAAACATATATAGTTTGTGAGAAGAAAAAAGAAAAAAAGGTTTATATATCTCAGTTATCTTCACAGACATTATATAAGAGAGCAGAAAGGAATGAAGAATTTGGAACAGAAAACTAATGTTTCCTATGACGAAAACCAAATACAGGTACTTGAGGGTCTTGAAGCCGTAAGAAAGCGTCCGGGAATGTACATCGGTTCAACCGGAGAAAACGGTCTTCATCATCTTGTATATGAAATAGTAGACAACAGCATCGATGAGGCGCTCGCCGGTTACTGCACTCACATAGAGGTTGAAATAGGTGAAGATAACACTATCAAGGTTACGGATAACGGACGCGGTATTCCCACGGGAATCCATCCAAAAATGGGAATAGCAACCGTTGAGGTAATATTTACGATTCTTCATGCCGGGGGTAAATTCGGCGGCGGAGGATATAAGGTTTCCGGCGGACTTCACGGCGTCGGCGCCAGCGTTGTAAACGCACTCAGCGAGTGTCTCGAGGTGTGGGTGCATGACGGAAAGAATGTGTTCTATCAGAAATACGAGCGCGGAAAGAGCGATGGCGACCTTAAAATAATAGGAGAGACCGACCATACAGGAACAATCGTAAAATTCAAGCCTGACGGCGAAATTTTCAGCACGCTTGTTTTTGATTACGACACGCTTCTGCGCCGTTTGCGTGAGCAGGCATTCTTAAACAGAGGAATAAGAATAACTCTTACCGATAAGCGTGATGAGGGCAGGGAGAACAGCCTTCATTATGAGGGAGGAATATGCTCTTTCGTTGAATATATAAACAGAAACAAAGAGGTTCTGCATAGCGATGTTATATATCTTCACAGTGAAAAAGAGAATATGAACGTTGAAATAGCGATGCAGTACAACAATGATTATAACGAATCGATTGTTTCCTTTGCAAATAATATTCACACAACAGAGGGCGGCTATCATGAAACGGGGTTTAAAAATGCCCTCACAAAAATAATGAATGATTATGCGAGAAAGTATAACATTCTGAAGGAAAGTGACAAAAAGCTTTCCGGTGAGGATGTGCGCGAGGGTCTGACGGCGGTTATAAGCGTTAAAATAAAAGAAGCGCAGTTTGAGGGGCAGACAAAAACCAAGCTCGGCAATATTGAAGTAAGAGGCTTGGTCGAGGGCGCCATGAATGAGACTCTGACGGCTTATTTTGAGGAAAATCCGTCTGTTGCAAGAACAATCATAGACAAAGCGCTGACGGCGAACAGAGCGCGCGAAGCTGCGCGCAAGGCACGCGAAATGACGCGCAGAAAGTCCGCTCTTGAAAATACAACTCTTCCGGGAAAGCTTGCCGACTGTATTGAAAAAGGCATTGCAAGAACTGAAATATATATCGTCGAGGGAGATTCCGCAGGAGGAAGCGCAAAGCAGGGAAGGGACAGAAACTTCCAGGCAATTCTTCCGCTTTGGGGAAAAATGCTGAACGTTGAAAAGGCGAGAATCGACAGAGTTTACGGAAATGATAAGCTCACACCCGTAATAACCGCAATCGGAACGGGTATAGGCGATGAATTTGATATCGAAAAGCTTCGTTACGGAAAAATAGTTATCATGGCGGATGCCGATGTTGACGGAAGCCACATCAGAACGCTTCTTCTGACATTTTTCTTCAGATATATGCGTCCTCTTATCGAACAGGGACATGTTTTTCTCGCACAGCCGCCGCTTTTCAAGGTGAAAAGAGGGCAGACCGAGAAATATGCTTATAATGACGGAGATATGGACAGAATTATGCGCGAGTTCCGCGAAAAGTACGGTGAGGACGTTAAGGTTGACGTTCAGCGATACAAAGGTCTCGGTGAGATGGACGCAGAGCAGCTTTGGGAAACAACAATGAATCCCGAAACAAGAATTTTTCTGAGAGTTACTCTTGAGGATGCGATGCATGCCGATGAGATATTCACAATTCTTATGGGAGATAAGGTTGAGCCGCGCCGCGAATTTATAGAGCAGAATGCGAAAAACGTTAAGAATCTTGATATATAAGGAGGTTTTACAATGGCGAATAAGGAAACCGGACACATTGCTAAAACCGATGTTGTCGAAAATATAGTTGATGTAGAGCTTGTAAAAGAAATGAAAACCTCCTACATAGATTATGCTATGAGTGTTATCGTTTCAAGAGCGCTCCCCGATGTGCGTGACGGCTTGAAGCCTGTTCACAGAAGAATACTTTATACAATGTATCAGGCAGGGTACACACCCGACAAACCGTACAAAAAATGTGCGGCAACCGTCGGTGATGTGCTCGGTAAATATCATCCTCACGGTGACGCTGCGGTTTACGATTCGATGGTTCGTATGGCGCAGGATTTCTCGCTGCGTTATCCGCTTGTGGACGGTCACGGAAACTTCGGCAGCGTGGATGGAGATCCGCCGGCTGCTTATCGTTACACGGAGTCGAGAATGAGCAAAATAGCTCTCGAAGCTCTCCGCGATATAGAAAAGGATACGGTTGATTTCACGCCGAACTATGATGAAAGCTTAAAGGAACCCATTGTGCTGCCGTCAAAGCTTCCGCAGCTTCTGATAAACGGAAGCAGCGGTATTGCCGTCGGAATGGCAACAAATATTCCGCCGCACAATCTTTCCGAGGTAATTGACGGAATTATTGCGCTTGCGGATAACAGGGATATATCAATTGACGAGCTTATAAATTATATAAAGGGACCCGATTTTCCGACAGCCGGAATAATAATGGGAAGAAGCGGCATAAGAGCGGCATATCACACAGGGCGCGGAAAAATTCTGATGCGTGCGCGCGCAGAAATTGAGGGTGAAGAGGGAGAAAAGCAGAGAATTATAGTAACCGAGCTTCCTTATCAGGTCAACAAGGCCCGCCTTGTCGAAAAAATTGCCGAGCTTGTGCATGAAAAGAGAATTGAGGGAATAAAGGACCTGCGCGATGAATCCGACCGCAGAGGAATGAGAATAGTTATTGAGATTAAAAAAGACGCAAACGCCAATATTGTTCTCAATCATCTCTACAAAAATACGCAGATGCAGGAAACCTTCGGCGTTATAATGCTTGCTCTTGTCGACAATCAGCCGAAGATTCTTAACCTTAAAGAGGTTCTGGAAAATTATCTGAAATTCCAGGAAGACGTTATAACGCGCAGAACCAGGTTTGACCTTAAAAAGGCACAGGCACGCGCTCATATTGTTGAAGGCTTGCTTATTGCGCTTGAAAATATCGACGCTGTTATAAAGACAATCCGTTCAAGCTATGACAATGCCAAGATAAATCTTATGAATGAGTTTAAGCTTACGGATATTCAGGCACAGGCAATCCTTGATATGAGACTTGCAAGATTGCAGGGTCTGGAAAAAGAAAAGCTTGACGATGAGTATAATGAGCTTCTTTCAAAAATAAAATATTATAATGAGGTTCTTAATGATGAGAGCATGGTGCTTGGAATAATTAAAGAAGAATTGCTTGTTATAAAAGAAAAATTCGGTGATGAAAGAAGAACGGAGATTACAAACGTTGTTGATGAGATAGATATAGAGGATCTTATAGAGGAAGAGGAGAACGTAATCACACTTACTCATTTCGGATATATTAAGCGTATGCCGACATCAACATACACAAGCCAGCGCCGCGGAGGAAAGGGTATTAAGGGTCTTTCAACGCGTGAGGAGGATTTTGTTGAGCATATTATCGTCGGTTCAACGCATGACACGCTTCTTTTCTTCACAACGCGCGGAAGAATGTACCGTTTAAAGGCATATCAGCTTCCCGAAGCCGGCAGACAGGCAAAAGGCAGCGCGGTTATAAATCTTCTGCCGATAGAAAAGGATGAAAAAATAACGGCTGTTATTCCAATCCGTGAATTTGAAGAAGATAAATATCTTGTAATGTGCACGAAAAAGGGAATAATAAAGAAAACATCGCTTTCGGATTACAATTCGATAAGAAAAGGCGGTCTGATTGCAATTTCACTTGATGATGACGATGAGCTTATCAAGGTTGAACGCACGGACGGAAGCAATGAAATAATTGTTGCAACGAATAAGGGCATGGCAATCAGATTCAGCGAGCAGAATGTACGCCCGATGGGCCGCGTAACGCGCGGCGTTAAGGCAATCACGCTGCGCGATGACGATTATGTTATAGGAATGTGCATTCCGAGCGAAGGTTTTGAGCTTCTTGCAGTAACGGAAAACGGGTACGGCAAGAGAACCTCTCTTTCGGAATACCGTGTTCAGACGCGCGGAGGTATCGGCATAAAAACATATAAGTGCAGCGAGGTTACGGGAAATGTTATCGGAATTTATTCAGTTGATGACAGCGAGGATATAATCCTTATAACCTCCGAGGGAATTATAATAAGAATTTCCGCAGCGGATATAAGAACAATCGGAAGAACGACAAAGGGAGTTCGTCTGATGAGGCTTGACGAAGGTGTTAAGGTTGTTTCAATGGGTAAAACCGAGCACGAGGAAAAAGAGGATGAAGAATCCGAAAATAACGAAACCGAAAACGGAGCTGACTCAGAAGCTGCCGAAAGCGAAGAATAATATATCCGACAGGAGTGATTTTGAATGGATGAGAATAACGATAAATCAAAAACTGTTGAATTTAAACCAATAAGGGAAGAAGATTATATTGAAAAGCAGCCTGTCAGCCGAACGGAGGACGACCGCTACAGTGAGGCGCGGCGAACAGCCGCGCCCCCCGATGAGGAATACGATGATTATGATGACGACGGCGCTGAAGAAAAAGGCGGCAGCAAAAAGCTTGTATGGATTGCGGCTTCGCTTGCGGCAGCTCTTGTTGTTATAATAATTGCCGGGATTATGATTATAAATAACGGCGGAATAGGGAAAAATCCCGAAAAAAACACTGATATAACAGACATTGCCGATGAGGAAAAAAGTGAAGATGATAACGTCGTTAAAAAAGATAATAAGGCTGACAATGCGGAAGTAAAGGAAAAGAATATTAAGTGCAGCGTTGTTTTTTACGGCGACAGCGTCGTGAAACGCGGAGATTATTATTATATCAAAGCGGATCTGTACGACAGCGGCTTCAAAAAAATCGAAAGCAGAAAAATTCTTATTAATTCATCCTCGATAATTAAGGAAAACGGGAAAAGCATCACTCCCGATGCGCTCGCATACATTGTTGAACAGTTTTCCGGCGAAATGATTATTTTTGACGGAG
>CAJJUC010000128.1 GCA_905195005.1 uncultured Eubacteriales bacterium
GTATCCAGATTGCACACACGCATCATCACGCAGCCCATGGTAACAAGCGGAGCCGTTGCAAAGCCGTATTCCTCTGCGCCGAGCATTGCCGCAATCGCAACGTCGCGCCCTGTCATCAGCTTTCCGTCCGTTTCTATCACAACATGCGAGCGCAAGCCGTTTTTCATAAGCGTTTGGTGCGTTTCCGCAAGACCGAGCTCCCACGGAAGCCCCGCATTGTGAATGGAGCTTTTCGGAGCTGCGCCCGTGCCGCCGTCATAGCCGGAAATCAGGATAACGCCTGCGCCGGCTTTTGCAACGCCTGCCGCAATTGTGCCGACGCCTGCCTCCGAAACAAGCTTAACGCTTATTCTTGCCTTTGTGTTCGCATTTTTAAGGTCATATATAAGCTGCGCAAGATCTTCAATCGAATATATATCGTGATGCGGCGGCGGTGAAATAAGCGCCACGCCCGGCGTTGAATAACGCGTTTTCGCAATCCACGGATAAACCTTTTTTCCCGGAAGGTGACCGCCCTCGCCGGGCTTTGCGCCCTGCGCCATCTTAATCTGAATTTCCTTTGCGCTGAGCAGATATTCCTCCGTCACGCCGAAACGCCCCGAAGCAACCTGCTTGATAGCGCTGCCGCAGTCCGAATAAAGCCGTGCCGGCAGCTCGCCGCCCTCGCCGGAGTTTGATTTTCCGCCGATTGCGTTCATTGCGCGCGCCATACATTCGTGCGCCTCGCGCGAAATCGAGCCGTAGCTCATGGCGCCCGTTTTAAAGCGTTTCACGATTGAATCAACGCTTTCAACCTCGTCAATCGGAATCGGCTCTGCTTTGTCAAAGGCAAATTCCAAAAGTCCGCGCAGCGTGTGCGGAGTGTTTTCGCTGTCAACCATATGCGAATATTCCTTGAATCTCGCATAATCGTCATTGCGCGTTGCTTCCTGAAGCGCGATAATCGTTTCGGGATTATACATATGGTCATCCTTGTCGCTTCCGCTTCTGAGCTTATGCGCGCCGGTGCTGTCGAGCGTTGTGTCAACGCCGAGTCCGAGCGGGTCAAATGCATGCGCATGGTGCCACATGTATCCGTCGTTTATTTCCTTAAGACCGATTCCCTCAACAGGGCTTACAGTGTTTGTAAAATACTTGTCAATAACCGACTGCTTTATGCCTATCGCTTCGAATATCTGTGCGGACTGATATGACTGAAGCGTTGAAATACCCATTTTTGAAGCAATTTTAACTATTCCGTGCAGAATTGCATTGTTATAGTCGTTTATCGCAACATAGGGGTCTTTGTCAAGCATCCCCTTATCAACAAGCTCTTCGATTGCTTCATGCGCAAGATACGGATTTATTGCGCGCGCGCCGTAACCGAGCAGAAGCGCAAAATGGTGAACATCGCGCGGTTCTGCGCTTTCGAGAATAATCGAAACGGCAGTACGCTTTTTCGTTCTGATAAGATGCTGCTCCATTGCCGACACTGCCAGAAGCGACGGAATCGCCATATGGTTTTCGTCAACTCCGCGGTCGGAAAGGATGATAATATTCGCTCCGTTTTTATAAGCCTTGTCGCACTTTATGAAAAGCTGGTCAAGCGCCTTTTCAAGCGACGTGTTCTTATAATAAAGGAGTGACACCGTTTCAACCTTGAAGCCTCCCTTTTTCATATTTCTGATTTTCAAAAGGTCAACGCTTGTTAAAATCGGGTTGTTTATCTGAAGCACGCGGCAGTTATCCGCTTTTTCTTTGAGCAGATTTCCGTCCGAACCGACATACACTGTCGTACTTGTGACAATTTCCTCGCGGATTGCGTCAATCGGAGGATTTGTTACCTGCGCAAATATCTGCTTGAAGTAATTGAACAGCGGCTGATGCTTGTCCGATAGCACCGCAAGCGGAATATCAACGCCCATTGCCGCGGTTCCCTCCGCACCGTTCTGTGCCATCGGCAGTATTGAATCCTTTATATCCTCATAGCTGTAGCCGAATGCGCGGTAAAGCCTGTCGCGCTGCTGCTGGGTATGAACCTCAACCTTTTTATTCGGAATCGGCAGCTCCTTAAGCGAAATAAGGTAACGGTCAATCCATTCTCCGTAGGGCTGACGCGCCGCGTATCCCTCCTTAAGCGTGCTGTCATCAATAACGCATCCGCGCACCGTATCGACAAGCAGCATTTTTCCGGGCTTCAGCCGCGATTTTTTCACAATCGTTTTCGGGTCGTAATCAAGAACGCCGACTTCGGAAGAAAGCAGCAGATGATCATCCTCCGTGATATAATAACGCGACGGGCGCAGTCCGTTTCTGTCAAGCGTTGCACCGACAATATCGCCGTCCGAGAACAAGATGGAGGCAGGACCGTCCCACGGTTCCATCATGGTTGCGTAATATTTATAGAAGTTTTTCTTGCTTTCCGACATGGACTTGATATTTGCCCACGGCTCGGGAATGGTTATCATCATCGCAAGCGGAAGCTCCATTCCGTTCATAACGAGGAACTCAATCGTGTTATCAAGCATTGCCGAGTCAGATCCTTGTGCATTGATAACGGGGAAGATTTTGTCCATATCGTCGCCGAAAACATCGGAAAACATGGTTTCCTCGCGCGCTAACATCCTGTCGGCATTTCCGCGGATTGTATTTATTTCACCGTTATGCAGAATAAACCTGTTCGGATGAGCTCTCTCCCAGCTGGGATTGGTATTGGTGGAAAAGCGCGAATGAACCATTGCGATTGCCGATTCGTAGTCAGGACTTTGCAAATCTCCGTAAAATGTGCGCAGCTGATTCACGAGAAACATTCCCTTATAGACCACAGTTCTGCTTGAAAGCGAGCAAACGTAAGTTTTATCATCGCTCTGCTCAAAAACGCGGCGAAGCACATAGAGCTTTCTGTCAAAATCGATTCCGCGCGACACCCCTGCCGGACGCTTTACAAAGCCCTGTTCAATGCGGGGCATGCAGTCAAGCGCGCGCTTCCCGAGGATTTCGGAGCTGATGGGAACGCTTCTCCACCCGATAAACTCCATACCTTCCTTTTTCGTGATAAGCTCAAACATTTTCTTTGCCTGGTTTCTGAGCAGCGTGTCCTGCGGAAAGAAAAACATTCCTATTCCGTAATCACGCTCCGCCCCGAGGTCAAAATCAGTATGCTTTGTGAAAAATTTGTGTGAAATCTGAAGCATGATACCAACACCGTCGCCTGTTTTTCCGTCGGCGTCCTTTCCGGCACGGTGCTCAAGCTTTTCAACTATTTTCAGTGCGTCGTCCACAACCTTGTAGCTCTTTATTCCCTTTATGCTGACAACTGCGCCTATTCCGCAGGCGTCATGCTCATAATTTTTGTTATAAAGTCCCGCCTGATGCGACTGTTCCATAAAATTACACCCCATAGTATTTTTTTCAAATCAGAGTGCATTTCCGCCCATCCGAAAACGGAGGGCGGAATTGCCTGCTTATTGTTTTATTCAACGTCCTGAAGCGCGTCATAGCCTTCTTCACCGGTACGAACCTTTACAACATTTTCAACATCGTAAACAAATATCTTACCGTCGCCTATATGACCCGTATACAGAACCTTCTTCGCTGTTTCGATAACGGCTCTTACAGGAACCTTGCTTACCACAATGTCAACCTGAACCTTGGGAAGCAGATTTGTTTCAACCGGAACACCTCTGTAATATTCTGGCTTGCCTTTCTGCTGTCCGCAGCCCATAACGTGAGCAACCGTCATACCTGTGATACCGAGCTTCATCATTGCATTTTTAAGGCTTTCGAATTTAGACTCTTTGCAGATTATCTGAACCTTTGTATACTTATCGCTGCCAAGCTTAACTTCTCTTGCCTTTGCAGGTTCGGATTCAACCGTCACAGCCTTTGATACGGGAACATCTCCCATCGGCTCGCCGTAGTAATCCGCAGCCGTTGTGTCGGGTTCCATTGCATATCCTGCATATGCCGTCAGCAAGCCATGCTCGGAAATATCAAGACCTGCAATTTCATCCTCGGCGTTTGCACGAAGACCGATTGTCTTTTTAATAATAACAAACACAATTGTTATCATGACGGCAACATATGCGATAACCGAGAACACGCCGAGCGCCTGAATGCCGAGGAATTTAAGGCCTCCGCCGTAGAACAGACCTTTCATAACGGGGAGCGTTCCGTCAGCTTCGGGAACGCCGCCCGTTGAAAACAAGCCGAGCAGAATTGTCCCGATTGAGCCGCACACACCATGCACCGAAATCGCGCCGACAGGGTCATCGATTTTTGCAACCTTATCAAAAAACTCAACTGCAAGAACAATCACGATACCAAATATAACGCCCATGATTGCCGCGCCGAGCGGACTTACCGTGTCACACCCTGCCGTTATTCCGACAAGACCTGCAAGCGCTGCGTTATATGTCATTGAAACATCCGGCTTACCGTAACGAATCCATGTGAATATAAGCGTCACGCAGCATGCAACGGCAGCAGCAAGGTTAGTGTTGAAAAATATCAGTCCGGCACGCGTTACCTGTGCGTCAGAATCCATTCCGACAGTGGACGCGCCGTTGAATCCGAACCAGCAGAACCAAAGGATGAATACGCCGAGCGCCGCAACCGTTATGTTGTGACCGAGGATAGCTTTCGGCTTGCCGTCTTTTCCGTATTTTCCGATACGCGGTCCGAGGATTGCGGCTCCGATAAGTGCGCACACACCGCCGACCATATGTACTGCCGTAGAGCCTGCGAAGTCATGGAAGCCGAGCTGTGCAAGCCAGCCGCCGCCCCAAATCCAGTGACCGGAAATCGGGTAGATAAACAGTGAAATACATGCGGAATAAATGCAGTATGCGCTGAATTTCGTACGCTCTGCCATAGCTCCGGAAACGATTGTTGCGGAGGTTGCGCAGAACACCGTCTGAAAGATTGCATATGCCCAAAGCGGAACACCCGCCGGAAGAATTGAACCGTAATCCTTCATTATCAGCGGATCAATCCATCCGAACAGCGCCGTTCCCGTGCCAAACATAACGCCGAAGCCGAACAGCCAGAAGCACGGAGTACCTATACAGAAATCCATAAGATTCTTCATCAGAATATTACCCGTGTTTTTTGCTCTTGTGAAGCCCGCCTCACACATTGAAAATCCTGCCTGCATAAAGAATACCAACGCTGCACCGAGCAGCACCCATATAGTGTTAACAGCACTGAAAGTCATTTTAATCACTCCAATTTAAAGTTATCTTACTCCGAAAAGAAGATCGCCGTAGCTCGGGTAAGGCCAGAACTCTCTGTCCGTTATAACCTCAAGCTCATCTGCCGTAATTCTCAGCTCGTTCATGTCGGAGAATACTGTGTTTCTGTAATATTTAGCTTCCTTTTCCGCGTCGTCGGAATAGGAAACAACATTCACAAGCGCTTTTTCGAGAGCCTGCGTTTTCTCATAGCAAAGGTCAAGCAGCGAGGAAGCTTTTTCGATTATCTTTTCCTCATATCCGCAGCTTACATTGGGAAGCGCCTGCTTCTTCGCAACAACCGTTTCGCTCAGCTTTTTGATGAAGGCAGACACTGACGGCATGATATCCTTATTTGCCATATCAACCATCGTAAGCGCTTCAATGTTTATAACCTTGCAGTAGTTTTCAAGCATAATCTCAAGTCTTGAACGGATTTCAATCTCCGAATAAACCTTGTGCGTTTCGAACAGCTTAATGTTCTTTTCCTTAACCAGATAAGGCAGGCAGTCGGGCGTTGTTTTCAGGTTGAGAAGTCCGCGCTTTTCAGCCTCCTTGATCCATGCGTCGTCATAACCGTTGCCGTTGAATATGATTCTCTTATGGTCCTTTATTGTTCTCTTTATAAGCTGATGCAGCGCCGCTTCGAAATCGGAAGCGCCCTCAAGCTCATCGGCATACTGACGAAGGCTTTCCGCAACCGCCGTGTTAAGAACAACGTTCGTATCGGAAATCGAAGCTGTTGAACCGAGCATTCTGAACTCAAACTTATTTCCCGTAAATGCAAACGGGCTTGTTCTGTTACGGTCGGTTGTATCTTTGGGGAATCTCGGAATTACGTGTACGCCGATTTTCATCTGAACCTTTTCACGCGCGTCATAAGCCTGACCTGTTTCAATCGCTTCGAGAATGTCGCTCAATTCTTCACCGAGGAACATCGAAACAACTGCCGGCGGCGCTTCGTTCGCACCGAGCCGGTGGTCGTTTCCTGCGCTTGCAACAGCAATTCTGAGCAAATCCTGATAATCGTCAACCGCCTTGATAACCGAGCAAAGGAAAAGCAGGAACTGCGCGTTTTCGTACGGTGTTTCGCCGGGGTCGAGAAGGTTTTTGCCCGTGTTTGTGGACATTGACCAGTTATTATGCTTACCGCTTCCGTTCACGCCTGCAAACGGTTTTTCGTGAAGCAGGCAAACAAGACCGTGACGCTTCGCAACCTTCTGAAGCATTTCCATTGTAAGCTGGTTATGGTCGGTTGCAATATTCGTTGTTGTGAATATCGGTGCGAGCTCGTGCTGTGCCGGTGCAACCTCGTTATGCTCCGTCTTTGCGAGAATTCCGAGCTGCCAAAGCTCTTCGTTAAGATCCTCCATGAACTCGGCAACACGTGTTTTGATTGTTCCGAAATAGTGATCCTCAAGCTCCTGACCCTTAGGCGGCTTTGCACCAAAAAG
>CAJJUC010000129.1 GCA_905195005.1 uncultured Eubacteriales bacterium
TTCCGCCGCGATCCGCAGGCGCTTTATTCGCAGATGCTGTCCGTTCTTATTAATGACTGACGGGGCCTCTCATTTATACAACAAAAAACGGCGCTTGTTTTGCACATGTGCCTTTCATATTATTGCCGCGTCACGGCGGCGGATAGGAGTTTTTTATTATGGCAGAATTACGTTGGCATCCGCTTACAAAGGATTGGGTTATGATTGCATCTAACAGGCAGAACCGCCCTCAGATGCCTAAGGACTGGTGTCCGTTTTGCCCGGGTCCCGATAATGATAAGGTTCCGAAATCGTTTGACGTTTATGAATATGACAACGATTTTCCGGCTCTTTCGCAAAATCCTCCCGTGCCTGACGATGTAAGCACCGAGATTTACAAAACGGCGCCTTCATACGGAAAATGTGAGGTTATTTTATATTCCCCGGAGCATACCGTCACGCTTCCCGAACTCAGCACCGAACACGTCAGAAAGCTTGTTGACCTTTGGACGGAGCGTTTTGAGGCGCTTTCCTCCGATGAAAAAATCAAATATGTTTTCATTTTTGAAAACCGCGGCGCGGTTGTCGGCGTAACAATGCCGCATCCCCACGGGCAGATATACGGCTACAGCTTCATTCCGAAGAAAATTGAGCTGGAGCTTGCATCCTCAAAGGAGCACCACGAAAAAACAGGTCACTGCCTGATTTGCGATATGCTCAGGGACGAGAGGAAAGACGGCAGAAGAATTATTTTCGAAAATGAAGATTTCACGGTATTTCTTCCGTTTTTCACCGAATATCCCTACGGAATGTATATTGCGGCAAAATCGCACAAGCAGTATCTCACGGAATTTAACGAGCGCGAGAAGAACAATCTTGCAAGCGCTATCCGCGAAACGGCAGGCACGCTCGATTCACTTTTCGGCTACACCTTCCCCTATATGATGTGCATGCATCAGGGACCTGTCAACAGCGGCGACACAAGCGGTTACTATCATTTCCATATTGAATTTTTCCCTCCGATGAGAAGCGCCGACAAGCAGAAATTCAATGCCTCAAGCGAAACAGGCGTGTGGGCGCACTGCAATCCCACTGCTCCCGAGGCAACGTCAATCGAGCTGCGTGAGGCTCACAAGCGTTATCTTGATTCTCAAAAATAAAACCGGAAAGGATTACGACAGTGAATATACAGGAATTAAAACAGGAATTTATAAAGTACTACGGCGGAGATGAATCAGGCATCCGCATTTTCCATTCCCCCGGCAGGGTCAACCTCATCGGTGAGCACACGGATTATAACGGCGGTTTTGTATTTCCTGCCGCGCTCACGATGGGAACAACAATTGCACTCCGTAAAAACAATGAAAATATAATCCGTTTGCGTGCGACCGACCTTCCTGATTTTGTTGAGGCAGATATTTCGAAGCTTGATTCGTACAAAGAGCTTCACTGGGGAAATTATCAGCTCGGTTCTGCGCTTGAGCTTTCAAAGCTCGGGTATAGAATTTGGGGTTGTGACATGCTTTATCACGACACCCTCCCCCATGGCGGCGGACTTTCGTCCTCGGCGGCAATCGAAGTTTCAACAGCGCTCGCTTTTGCAACGCTTGCAAAAGAAGCTGATGGTGACTTTTCCCCCGTTGACATGGTTCAAATGGCATTTTGCGGGCAGAGCGCCGAGCATAATTACTGCGGCGTCAACTGCGGAATCATGGATCAGTTTGCTTCGGCAATGGGCAAAAAGAATCATGCGATTTTCTTAAACTGCAAAACCATGGAATTTAAGCATGTTCCGCTTGACCTTAAAGGCTATAAGATAGTTATAACAAACACGAATAAAAAGCATAAGCTTGCGGACAGCAAGTATAACGAACGCCGCAGCGAATGTGAAAAAGGCTTTGAAATTCTCAAAAAAGCGCTGCCGAACACAACATGTCTTGGTGATATATCACTCGCGGAATTTGAAGCGAACAAGCAGCTTATTGACGACCCGACGGTACTTAAGCGCGTAACACATGTTATCTGCGAGGACGACAGGGTTCTCCGCAGCATTGACGCACTTGAAAAGGGAGATATTGAAGCGTTCGGACAGCTGATGAACGAAAGCCATGATTCTCTGCGTGACCTTTATGAGGTTACGGGAATCGAGCTCGACACGCTTGCTTCGGAAGCCCGCAAGGTTGAGGGTGTGCTCGGTTCAAGAATGACCGGCGCAGGCTTCGGCGGAAGCACTGTTTCAATTGTCCGTGATGACTGCATTGATAAATTCAAGGAGCACGTTGAAAAGGCTTACACCGATATAATCGGATATGCACCTTCGTTCTTTATTGACGGCGTCGGCGACGGCGGCACGGAAATTAAATAAATTTTCTTTATACAAAAAGTAAAATCGGCAAGCACTTTCGTACTTGCCGATTTTTGGCGTTCCCGAGGTGATTCGAACACCCGACCTACCGCTTAGGAGGCGGTCGCTCTATCCAGCTGAGCTACGGAAACATACAAGGGGATGTAAATTCTTCCATCCCCTTCTTTTTTTACTGGTTAGCTGCTTTTTTTACAACCTGAACGCCCTTATAATAACCGCAGTGCTTGCAAACAACGTGCGCCTTAATGAGCTCTCCGCAGTTGGTGCATCTTACCATACCCGGAATTTCAAGCTTCCAGTTAGCTCTTCTTTTATTCTTTCTTGCTTTAGAAGTTCTTCTCTTCGGAACTGCCATTTTCTACACCTCTTTGCTGTAAATTTCTAAGAATGGCGAAACGCGGATCACACACCGCAGTGTCGCAATTACATTCACCTTTGTTAAGATTTGTGCCGCACACCGGGCAAAGCCCCTTACAATCCTCGCTGCACAAAAATTTAAGCGGAACAGAGTTAAAAACACAAGACTTCACCGCGCCGTCAATATCAAGCGCCGTACCGCAAAGCGATAAACACTCCGCGTCGGCATCCGAAAAATCGCTGCGCACGCTTTCAAACAAATCGCACTCAACAGACTGAACAATATCCTCACAGCAGCGTGAGCACTGCGTTTTATATTTGCCCGTTATATCCGCCGAAACCTCAATCGTTCCGCCGATATTAAGCACTGTTCCCTTAACAGACACATCCTCCGCAAACTCAATCGGACTGCCCATAAATGTGAAGCTGCCCATTTCGGTTGTGCCTGAAAAATCCATTGACGCGCCTTCATTTTTAAGCACGGATGCAATGTTAATTTTCATCTGTATAACACCCATTCCCCAAAAACTATCAAAACACTAATATATTATACTATTGTTTTGCAGGATTGTCAACAATTATTTTACAAGTCTTTCTGTTTCTGTTGCAATCATCATTTCCTCATCGGTCGGGATAACAAGCGTTCTTACTAAAGCGCCCTCCGCCGAAATATCGATTGCTTCGCCGCGCAGCTTATTCTTCTCCGCGTCAATCTTAATTCCGAGAAATTCAAGACCATCGACTATTGCAGCGCGCATTGCACCGTCATTTTCGCCGACGCCGGCGGTGAACACAACAGCGTCCGTGCCGCCCATTGCCGCGCAGTATGCGCCGATATATTTCTTAATACCGTAGCTGAACATTTTCAGCGCTGCCTGAGCGCGCTTGTTGCCTTCCTTTGAAGCCGCGTCAAGGTCGCGGAAATCGCTCGATACGCCGCTCACGCCGAAAACGCCGCTCTTTTTGTTGAGAACTTCATTGATTCCGTCAATATCAAGGTTTTCTTTTTCCATAAGGAAAGTTACGATTGCCGGGTCAAGATCTCCGCTTCTCGTTCCCATAAGGATACCTGCAAGAGGAGTGAGACCCATTGTCGTGTCAATAACCTTGCCGTTTTTCACTGCCGCAACGCTTGAACCGTTTCCGAGATGGCATGTGATTATCTTAAGCTGCTCAATCGGTTTTCCGAGCATCTCGGCAGCCTTCCCCGAAACATAGTTATGGCTTGTTCCGTGGAAACCGTATCTTCTGATTTTATATTTTTCATAATACTCGTAAGGGATTCCGTAAAGGAAAGCTTCCTCCGGCATTGTCTGATGAAACGCCGTGTCAAACACGCCAACCTGCGGAACCTTCGGAATAACCTTTTCACATGCTTCAATTCCGATAAGGTTTGCGGGATTGTGAAGCGGCGCCAGCGGAATACATTCGCGCATTCCCTCTTTAACAGCCTCGTCAATAACAACGCTGCCGCTGAATTTTTCTCCGCCGTGGACAACGCGGTGCCCGACAGCGCCAATTTCGCTCATTGAATTGATAACGCCGTGCTTTTCGTCAACAAGCGCGTCGATAACAAGCTTGATTGCGTCCGCATGGCTGGGCATGGGGCTTTCGATAACAACCTTTTCTCCGCCTGCCGGGGTATGGTTAAGGCGGCTTCCGTCTATACCGATTCTTTCGCAAAGTCCTTTTGCAAGCACAGCCCTTGAATCCATATCTATAAGCTGATACTTAAGCGAGGAGCTGCCGGCATTGATAACAAGAATTTTCATTTTTATACTCTCCTTAAAAATTATTCGGCATTGTTCTGAGCCTGTACACAGGTTATCCCGATTACGCCCACAATATCCTCAGCCGAGCAGCCGCGCGACAAATCGTTGACGGGGCGAGCGATACCCTGAGTTACAGGACCGTAAGCTTCTGCCTTTGCAAGGCGCTGAACAAGCTTATATGCAGTGTTTCCGACGTTAAGGTCGGGGAATATAAGAACATTTGCCTTACCTGCAACGGGGCTGCCCGGAGCCTTTGAAGCGCCGACTGACGGAACGATTGCAGCGTCTGCCTGAAGCTCGCCGTCAAGCAGCAAATCGGGGCGTTTTTCCTTTGCAAGCTTTGTTGCAAGCTGCATTTTATCAACAAGCTCACTCTTTGCACTGCCGTATGTAGAGTAGCTCGTCATTGCGATAACGGGTTCTTCCTCAACAAGAGTTTTAAAGCTCTTTGCGGAAGAAATTGCGATTTCGCTTACTGCGTCCGCATCGGGATTTTCGTTAAGTCCGCTGTCCGCAAACAGGAACACCCCGTCAGCGCCGTACTCACAGTCCGGAACGCACATAATGAAGAATGCGCTTACAAGCTTCGTTCCGGGAGCGGTTTTAAGAATCTGAAGCGCCGGGCGCAGAACATTGCTTGATGAATTGCATGCACCTGCAACCATACCATCGGCAACTCCGTTTTTAACCATCATGCAGCCGTAGTAAAGAGTGTTTTTAAGTGTTTCCTCAGCCTTTTCGGGAGTCATTCCCTTTGCTTTTCTCATTTCATAGAACTTGTTTACAAAATCCTTAAAATTAACGTCCTCAACAGGATTAATCAGCGTTGCGGCGGAAATATCAACCTTTTCCTCCTCCGCCATTTTGAGAATTGAAGCCTTTTCGCCGAGAATAATAATATCGGCAACATTCTGTTCGATTGCCATTGCGGCAGCCTTGATTGTGCGGACATCGTTTCCCTCGGCAAGAACGATTGTCTTTTTGTCTGTCTTTGCTCTCTCGATTATTCTTTCAAGAAACCTGCTCATCTATAATGCCTCCAACAATTTATATTTCTAAATATACAGTATATAATAAAATTTACTTTTTTTCAATACATTTTGGCAAAAAAACAGATGTTTTTTGTTGAATTGCCAATGATGGGTGACAATTCAACAATACGACAAAAAACTAAAAATTTTGCCTATTGATTTTAATTCAAAAAGGTGTATAATAAATAATGAAAGGAAGCGTGGGAAAGTTATGGAAAAAAGGATGCTGTTTGTATATAATCCGTTCAGCGGTAAAGCGCATATAAAGACATACCTTGACGATATAATAACTATATTCACGCGGGGGGGCTACTGCGTGACGGTGCACCCCACCTCAAGGATGAAGGACGGGTATGAATACATATGCTCGTTCGGGAAAAAGTACGACGTTGTTTCCGTCTGCGGCGGCGACGGAATGCTTAATGAAGCCGTGAGCGCGCTGATGGAGCTTCCGCGTGACAGCCGTCCGCCGCTTGCATATCTTCCGAGCGGAAGCACAAACGATTTCGCCGGCACGGTCGGGCTGCCGCTTGACTTGCGCAGAGCGGCAAAAATGATAGTTGAGGGAAAACCGTTTTTCTGCGACGGCGGCAAGCTCAACGATAAGTGCTTTGCTTATGTTGCCGCATTCGGCGCGTTCACGTCCGTTGCTTATGACACATCGCAGGATTTTAAGAACGTGTTCGGGCATGTTGCCTATATCATGGAGGGAATCCGCCAGCTTCCGAACATTAAAACGCAGCATGTCAAAATCACCTTTGACGGCAAAACGATTGAGGGCGACTTTCTTTTCGGAATGGTGACAAATTCGCTTCAGGTCGGCGGGATCAAGAATTTTTCCGGCACAGCCATTTCTCTGAACGACGGACTTTTTGAGGTTCTGCTCGTCAAAAAGGCGCAGAATGCGATTGAGTTTCAGTCAATGCTGTCGGCTGTCATCACGCAAAAGCTTAACAACGACAATATAATCAGAGTGAAAGCGTCCGAAATAACGTTTGAAAGCGACGAGCCGATAAGCTGGACCGTTGACGGTGAGTTCGGCGGCGACACTAAGAAAGCGGAGGTTAAAAACATTCCGCGCGCATTTTCGGTTATAGTATAAAACGGTTGGATCGGTGCGTTAAAAAAGGCTCAAAATCCGACAGGATT
>CAJJUC010000130.1 GCA_905195005.1 uncultured Eubacteriales bacterium
GATTATGTGAAACATTTTTTCCTCAAACGAATTTACCGCCGCCTTGTTCTGCACGCCGGATTCGGGATTGTCGAACACGCATTTTTCGCACGTGCATGCCGGACATACATCGCGGCAGGCGTTGCAGCGGATGCAGCGCGAAAGCTCGCCCTGCCAGAAAGAAAATCTTTCATCGGGAGTCATTTTTTCAAGCTTTTCAACCTCGTCAAAGCGGTTGGAATCGAGAACCTCGCCCTCCTCGCCGAGCAGCTCGTCATATGCAGCATGCTTTTTCGACTTGCAGCAAGCGCATCTTTCAAGGAGAAGCGCATTTCTTTCAAACGAAAGCGTTCCGTCATAAAGCGTTTCAACCTCAACCGTTTCGCCGTTATCGGAAACGGTTGAAATACCCTCGGCGCTTTCCTTTATTTTGTTTATATCGAGCATACCGCCGCACGGGATTCCGACCGCATAAACCTTTTCGCGGTCAAAGCGGTGCTCCGTCAGCAGCTGATTAAAGCTGTACGTGTCGCACGGTTTAAGAAAAACCAGAACCTTGCTTTCCGTCTTCGCGGTTTCTTTTATAAGATATTTTGAGAAATTGGCGCCGCAGAAGCCGTTCCAGACAAATTGTTCTTCAAGCTCGCCGCAGTCTGAGAAAACAGCCGGAGTCACGTCATAATCAAGCTCGCCGCTTTTCCAGCCGAGCACGCGGTCAACAGCGCCGTTTTTCAAAAGCTCCGAAGCTTTTTCCGTCAGCGTTTCGCGTTTTATTTCCTGCATCGCAAATCCTCCAATCTCTTGTTTTCTCCGAGGGCTGCAACCTTCTCGGCAAAATCGTTCATTGTTGCGGCAAATTTTGCGCCCTCAGCCGCGCTGACCCATTCAACGCGTGTGCGTTCTCTTTCAATGCCGAGATAATCAAGCATTGAGAACAGCAGAGCCATACGGCGGCGCGTGTAGTAATTTCCCGACGTATAGTGGCAGTCACCGGGGTGGCAGCCGCAGATTATAACGCCGTCCGCTCCGCGCTGAAATGCACGGAGAATGAACATGGGATTAACTCTGCACGAGCAGGGAACGCGGATGATTTTAACGTCAGCCGGGTAATTGAGCCTGTTGTTTCCGGCGAGGTCTGCGCCGGCATATGAACACCAATTGCAGCAGAATGCCACGATCAGCGGTTTATATTCATTCATTTGCATATTGCATCTACCTCCGCCATAATCTGTTTGCTCGAGAAGCCGCGCAGATCCATCGCTCCCGACATGCAGGCAACCGTGCAGGCGCCGCAGCCCTGGCACACAGCCTCGTTAACGGAAGCAACGCGGCGAACCTTTGTTGTTCTGTCGGGCATTCTGAATTCTTTTTCAACGTACGTTATTGCACCGTACGGGCAAACGTTTGCGCATGTTGAGCAGCCGTTGCACATCATTTCATCGGAATGAGCAATGCACGGATTTCCCGTCAGCTTATCCTTGCACAAAAGTCCGATAACCTTGGACGCGGCAGCGCCTGCCTGCGAAACGGTTTCGGGAATATCCTTCGGACCCTGGCACGTTCCCGAAAGGAACACGCCTGCCGTGGGGCTTTCAACGGGGCGAAGCTTGGGGTGCGCCTCGGTGAAGAAATCGTTTGTGTCCATGCTCGCCGTCAGCATTGTTGCAAGCGGACGCGCCGACTTATCCGGCTCGATTGCCGCCGCAAGCACAACCAAATCGGCGTCGATATGCAGCTGCTTGCCGTCAAGCAGGTCGGACGCCTGAACCTTGAGCTTTCCGCCGTCGGGCGTTACCTTGCCGACCATTCCTTTTATATAATGCACACCGTATTCCTCAACGGCGCGGCGGTAAAACTCGTCAAAATTCTTGCCCGGTGTACGGACGTCAATGTAGAACACCGTAACATCAGTATCTGGGTATTTATCGCGGATGAGCATTGCGTGCTTCGCCGTGTACATACAGCAAATCTTTGAGCAGTACTCCTTGCCTTTTTCGGCGCATGCGCTGCAGCGCGAGCCGACGCACTGAACGAACACGATTTTATGCGGATGCTCCCCGTCCGACGGGCGCAGAAGTGTGCCGCCCGTGGGGCCTGCCGCGTTCATAAGACGTTCAAGCTCCAGCGAGGTTATAACGTCCTTGGACTGTGAATATGCAAACTCATCGAATTTTTCCATTGATATGGGATTGAAGCCCGTTGCGGCAACAATTGCGCCGTACTTTTCCTCAATATACTCGTCCTGCGCCTTGTAATCGATTGCGCCTGCCGAGCAAACCTTTGAGCAAAGTCCGCACTTGCCTGTTTTCAGCATTGTGCAGTAATTCGGGTCGATCGTGGCAACCTTCGGCACTGCCTGCGCGAACGGAATGTAAATAGCGCTGCGGTTATCCATGCCGAGGTTGAATTCGTTTGGAACCTTCTTTTGCGGACATTTTTCTGTGCAAAGCCCGCAGCCTGTGCATATATCCTCTTTAACGTAACGCGCGCGGCGCCTAATGGTAACCTCAAAGTTACCCACAAAGCCGCCTACCTCGGTTACCTCAGAGTAGGAGAAAATGCGAATTTTATCGTTCTGCGCCACATCCACCATTTTAGGGGTCAAAATACAGGCGGCGCAGTCAAGCGTCGGGAAGGTCTTATCAAGCTGAGCCATTTTGCCGCCTATTGTCGGCTTGGTTTCAACTATATCGACCGGGAAGCCCGCGTCGGCAATATCAAGCGCGGTTTGAATACCCGCAATACCGCCGCCTATAACCAAGGCGCGCTTTGTAACGGGGCTTTCACCCGGGGTGAGCGGTGCGTTAAGATTAACCTTTGCAACCGCAGCCTTGGCAAGAATTATTGCCTTTTCGGTGCCTATGGGCATTTCCTTATGTACCCAAGAGCACTGCTCACGGATATTGGCAATTTCCACCATGTATGGATTAAGCCCTGCGGCTGCCGCAGTCTTGCGGAAGGTGGCCTCGTGCATACGGGGCGAGCAGGAGCAGACCACAATGCCGGTAAGCTTATACTCGGCTATTGCGTTTTTAATGATCTCCTGACCTGCCTGTGAGCACATATACTGATAATCGGTGGAGAAAACAACACCGGGTTCAGTTTTAAGAGCCTCTGCAACAGCCTTTACATCAACGGTGCCCGCAATGTTGGTGCCGCAGTGACATACGAATACTCCGATTCTTTGCATATGTTATTTTCTCCTTTCCTATTTGGAATATTTGCGCATGGCGCTCATAATCGCCTGCTGGGGAATATCGTCATTTATTTTTTCGGGAATATCGTCAGCGGTCATGTGGTTGTTTCCCTTTCGGCGTATTGCTTCAAGGCGCACCGCCTCAATTATCTTTGCCGGCTCCACACCGCGCGGACAGCGCTCAACGCAGGCAAAGCAGGAAAGACATTTATAAACCGATTCCGATTTCATAAGGGTTTCAATATCGCCCGTTTCCACCATATAAACAAACTGGTGGGGGTGGTATTCCATTTCATCGTATGAAGGGCATGTGCCCGAGCATTTGCCGCAGCGCATACATTTAAGCGGATTAACGCCGCTTGCCCTTATAACCTGCTCCTTTAAAAGCTCTTTTTTATCAGGCATTTATATCCTCCTTTACGCCTAACGCCTCGGCTAATAATTCGGTAAAGTACACAACGGGTATATTGCTGCCGTTATGCACCAAATTGTACTTGCAAAGCGGGCAGGCGGTAACCGCCAGCTCTGCGCCGTGGCTTTCGGCGCTGTTTGTAACGGCGTTGCTTTTTTTCTTTGCACTCTCGGGGTCTTCAAGCGCAACATAGCCGCCGCAGCACTCGTTTCTGTAAGGGTAAATTACAGGCTCTGCGCCTATTGCCCTTATAAACTCCTCCATAATTGCGGGGTTTTCGGGGTCGTCAAACGCCATTACCTTGCCGGGGCGCAAAAGCAGACAGCCGTAATATGCGGCAATTTTTCTGCCCGTTAAAGGGTTTACGACCTTTTCCTTAATTTTATCAAAGCCTACAACGTCGCGCAAAAGCTCGAAATAGTGCATAACCTTCGTCTCACCCGAATAAGGCTCTCTTTTTTCCTTATCCTGTGCAAGATACAGGTTGGCGCGGTTTCTGAACGCTTCGTCGTTCGTTATTTGGTAATTAGTCTGTTTAATAACATTATGGCAGGCGGAGCATACCGTAACAAGCGGTCTTTCCGCCTCTTTAGCGGCTATAAGCGCACGGACGGAAGATAGCTTTGATGCTATCTCGTCGTTATTGCTTACAAACACGCCGCCGCAGCACTGCCAGTCCTCTATCTCACATAATTCAACGCCCAAAACCTCGGCGCATTTGCGGGCATAAAGGTCAAGCTGTTTAGCTTTTGTGCGGAGCGTGCAGCCGGGAAAATAACTGACCTTAATCATTATTTTTCCTCCCTGAAAAATTAAACCATCTGCTCGGGGTGGAATACCTCGTCAAATTTTTCTTCGGTTAAAAAGCCCAATTCTACGCACGCCTGCTTTAAGGAGATATTATCCTTAAACGCTTTTTTGGCGGTTTTAGCCGCGTTTTCGTAGCCTATGTAGGGGTTAAGCGCGGTAACAAGCATAAGCGAATTGTGCAGATTGTGATACATTTTATCCTTATTTGCGGTAATTCCCACAGCGCACTTGTTGTTGAAAGATACAATAGCCTCTGCAAGCAGTCGGGCGGACTGTAAGAAATTATAAGCCGCAACAGGCATAAATACATTAAGCTCAAAATTGCCCTGCGACGCCGCAATACCTACTGCCACATCGTTACCCATTACCTGAACGGCAACCATTGTTACCGCCTCGCACTGGGTGGGGTTTACCTTGCCGGGCATGATGGAGGAGCCGGGCTCGTTTTCCGGCAGGGCGAGTTCACCGATGCCGCAGCGGGGACCGCTTGCAAGCCAGCGGATATCGTTTGCAATCTTCATCAGGGAACATGCCAGCGCCTTGATTGTCCCGGAGAGGGCGACAATGGCGTCGTGTCCGGCGAGGAGCGCGAATTTATTGGGGGCGGAAGTGAACGGCAGTTTCATCAGCGAGGCGATCTCCTGAGCCGCGTTTTCCGCGAATCCCTCCGGCGCATTGAGCCCGGTGCCGACTGCGGTTCCGCCGAGAGGCAGTTCGAAGATTTCCGGCAGGACGGCTGTGATCCGTTTCAGCGCGTAGTCGAGCTGCGCCACATAACCGGAGAATTCCTGTCCGAGCGTCAGGGGAACGGCGTCCTGCAGATGGGTGCGCCCGATCTTGACGATGGAATCGTATTCCTGCGCCTTCTCCGCGAGTGCGTCGCGCAGTTTGCGGACCGCAGGGACAAGCCTGCGGACGACGGCTTCTCCTGCGGCGATGTGCATTGCGGTAGGAAAGGTGTCGTTGGAGGACTGTGACATATTGACGTGGTCATTCGGATGAACCGGTTTTTTCGTTCCGATGACGCCGCCGAGCAGTTCGGACGCACGGTTTGCGATGACTTCATTCAGGTTCATGTTGGACTGCGTTCCGCTGCCGGTCATCCAGACTTTGAGCGGGAAATTGCCGTCGAGTCTGCCGTCGAGTATTTCGTCCGCCGCCTCGCAGATTGCGTTGCTGATTGCAGGGTCCAGTCGTTTTGCTTTTTCATTTGCGATGGCGGAGGCTTTTTTTACAATTGCCAGCGCATGAATGACTTCCTCCGGGATGTAATCAATCCCGATATTGAAGTAGGTGTTGGAGCGCTGGGTCTGCGCCCCCCAGTATTTGTCGGCGGGGACCTTGATCTCCCCCATGCTGTCGCTTTCCGTGCGGTATGCGGTGTCTTTCATTGTCTGATCCTTTCATCATCCGGTAAGATACTTTCAAAAGGGCAGGAATGCAAGTCCGGAGAGGGCAATAGAGCATGAGAACATGCGAAATCGCCGATTCCCTGAAAAAAATGAAAAAAAGATTGTTTCGGGGTATGATATTTTGAAAAGATGCGTTAGTGTACGGGGTTACTATTCTGAAGTGCGGAAAGGTGAGATGAAACCAAGATTTTCTAAAGAACTGGAAAAGGAGAGCGTTCAGCTTCAGCAGCGTGAACCGCCTCTGGCGGAGGCAGCGGCATTGTGCGTGACGACGGTCATGCTGATGCTGTTCGGGCTTGCTGTACTGTATTCGACCTCATTCGGAATTGCGGGAGCCTCCTATTTCATGAAGCAGATCATGTGGGGATGCGTCGGTATGACCGGGTTCGGGGCGGCTCTGCTCCTGGGCTACAAACGGATCTCCGACTGGGGCTGGATTCTGATGCTGGGGATCTGTCTTCTGCTGGTGATTGCGCTGATGTTTACGCCGACCAACGGAGCGCGGCGCTGGATCAAGATTCCGGGGGTGGGCAATATCCAGCCGTCGGAATACGCGAAGGTTGTTCTGTCGCTTTTTCTTGCGAAATGGTGTGCGGACCGCGTCAAAATGATCGAGGCGTCTCCGTGGAAATTCTTTTTCATAAGCTGTCTGGTGTGCGGACCGGTGATGGGACTGGTATTCATCGGGAAGGACCTCGGCACGACTGTGCTCCTGATGGTGGTGTTTTTCGCAATGCTGTATGCTTCCGGCGTGCGTCTGCTCTGTCTTCTGCCGTGGCCTCTGATCGGGATTCCTGCGGGATACTACCTGATCAAAT
>CAJJUC010000131.1 GCA_905195005.1 uncultured Eubacteriales bacterium
CACGCGCGCCCCCATCCTTCGCGCGCCACCGTCCCTCGTCCCGCGTTCCTCAGCGCCCGCATCCGCCGCGCGTTGCCCGACGGAATACGCCCGTTTTGCTTCCTTTTCGGTATTGACTGACACACGGCTGCCTGCAAGCAGTGCCAGAACCTCCTCGTCGGTCATATCATGCCGGATATCCTTGATGATCTCTCCGATCAGCTTCTTGTTCTCTTTCATATGTGTATTTCTCCCCCAAAGATTCAGACGCGCAGAACCCGCCCCTCGCGCCTCGGCTTCGCTTCCGGCTCTGCGCCGTCGGCATAGCCCACAATCAGATGTCCGACGCCTTCATAATCCCCCTCGACGCCGAGGTCATGCAGAATCGCCTTGCCCTCGTCCGAATCGAATTCTTCGCGGGCGCGGTGAATCCAGCAGCTTCCCAAGCCCTCCGCGTGCGCGGCAAGCATCATGTTTCCGAGCACCAGACTGCCGTCATATACTGCGGTCGGAATGCTGCGATCCGCCAGAACAACCAACACGCAGGGCGCACCGTAGAACGGATCTTTTTCGGGAGTTCCCATGATTGCCGCATTCATCCGCATCAGGCGGTCGCGCAAAGCCTCGTCGGTTACGCAAAGAATCATCGCGCTCTGCCGCCCCATTCCGCTTGCCGCATAAAGCCCTGCGCGGAGAATGCGTTCCAGTTTCTCCTCCGGCACCGCATTCGGCAGATACGCGCGAACCGAACGTCTGGTCTCCATACACTCCAGAATTGCCTTTTCGTCCATCTTCAAACACTCCTTCCGAATCGAATGATCTGTTGCTTTTATTATAGCACAAAGCGGGCGGATTTACAAGTCCCAAGCTGAAAAACCCGTTCCCGACCTTCGTCGGGAACGGGTCATTTATGTTTCCTGTCCGGTTCTGCGCTTCCGCAGATGCCCGAGAAGAACCGTCCCCCACGCAAGCAACGTCACGCCGACCGAGGCGAACAGCAGGATGTACATCACCGTGTTCCAGTCGGTTCGGTCGGCAATTACGCCAAGCCCGTAGGCGCTGGCAGTACTGCCGACGTAACCCGCACTGTTCATCAGTCCCGCGAGAAAGCCCGGGTTGACCTTATCCCGTATGGCAAACGGCATGATGCTGGTCATAATGGAGTTGATCCCGTGCGCAAAGCAGGAGACCACGCTGAGAAAGGCAACGGTCAGCACCATGCTTTCAAGTTTCATGCTGAGAAGGATTCCGCAAATGCAAACGGAAAGCAGCAGGAGCAGGCTGCCGCTGAGCGCTCGGAAATCCTTGATCTTCCGATTCATCCGGAGCGCCAGCATCGCGCCGAAAACGCCACAGAACGGCAGGGCAACGGTCAGAACGATGGAAAGACTGTCCCCCACCCCAAAGCGCTCCTTGAGAATCACGGGAGTCCATGTGTTCAGCCCGTCCTTGACGAAGTTATCCACCGCTATGAACAGCCCGCACACAGCGAACAGTCCGATCAGCGCCCCGTTTGCGGCGCGCTTCCGCGATCCGCCCCCGGCAGTTGTCGCTTCGGAGCTTGCCGCGTGCGCCTCCGCCAAACCGGCATTTTCGAGGGTCAGCGTGTCGTAGCCGATCAGCCACGCAATACCGATTGCAACCATCAGAACCGCGCCGAGCAGGAACGCGCCGCGAAAGAGATCAAACAGATTGAAGATCGCGCTTCCGCCATAGGAAATCACCGTTCCGATGACAACCGTCAGGCTCATGGCAAACACCGCCCGCTTCATCATCACGGAATCCATGGTATCGCTCAGAACCAACACAAGCGTAGGCCAGAGAACCGACTGGCAGATTCCGTTGAGAAGCCACAGATACTTGATCGCTCCGAACGGCACGCCGCAGAACACCGCAATATTGAGGATTGCCGACACGCCGAGAACGCCCGGAATGATATACTTTCTCGGATAGAACCTGCAGAAAATCGCATGAATCAGCTGTCCTGCGCCGTAGGCAAAGAAGAAGAAAGTTCCCGTCAGCCCCGCTTCCGCGCGCGTGACATTGTAGAACGCCATGATCGGCGCAATGTTTGCGTTGTAGCTGTAGCGCCCCGTATAGGCAAAACTGTAGACAAGACAGGCAATTACAATCAGAATCTGCTGTTTCCGTTTCAGGGTCAATTGCTTTGCATTCATTTCCGTTGTTCTCCCATTCAGACCTCAATGCGCTCGGTTCGCGCGAGCCACAGCTCCGCCGAGGCGTCGCTCGGCATTCTCCAGTCGCCGCGCGGCGAAAGACAAATACTTCCGATTTTCACGCCGTCCGGAAGGCAGCTGCGCTTAAACTGCTGAGTGAAAAATCTTTTGAAAAAGACCTTAAGCCATTTTAAAATAGTTTCATCCGGGAAATCGTTTCCGAACGCGCGCTTTGCGAGCGCATATGTTTTTGCAGGCGAAAAGCCGAACCGAACAGTGTAGTACAAAAAGAAATCATGCAAGGAATAAGGGCCGACAATATCCTCAGTTTGCTGCGAAATTTTTCCGGACGTGTCCGGCGGCAAAAGCTCGGGGCTTATCGGCGTGTCGATTATATCACGCAGCACCTCCGTGCTT
This sequence comes from uncultured Eubacteriales bacterium, assembly GCA_905195005.1. Taxonomy (GTDB): domain Bacteria; phylum Bacillota; class Clostridia; order UMGS1883; family UMGS1883; genus UMGS1883. The sequence continues at coordinate 2,574 of CAJJUC010000131.1, forward strand.
TCGGGGAAAATATCGGCGTCGGCAACGCTTTCAATCATCCAGCGGACAAGCGTTTTCGGTATACCTGAATTAACACCGTACATGCTCATATGATCGGCATTGTATGTGCACCAGCCGAGCGCAAGCTCACTTAAATCACCCGTACCGACAACAAACCCTCCGATTTTACCGGCGTAATCCATAAGTACCTGAGTTCTTTCTCTTGCCTGACAGTTTTCATACGTTACGTCATAATTATCGGGGTTCTGTCCTATATCCCTGAAATGAAGGCTGCAAGCCTCTCTGATACTGATTTCCTTTTGCGTTACGCCGAGCGTTTCCATAAGCTTGAGCGAATTATTGTATGTTCTGTCGGTTGTTCCGAAGCACGGCATTGTTATGCCCGTAACCTCGCTTACAGGTTTTCCGATGCGTTTTTCAGCGGCGGCGCACACAAGAAGAGCAAGCGTTGAATCCAGTCCTCCCGAAACGCCCACGACAAGGCGGTTTCCTGCAACGCTCATGCGCTTGCAAAGAGCCGCCGACTGCATTTCAAAAATATCCGAGCAGCGCTTCATCCTATCCGAATGAGCTTGCGGCACAAACGGAAGCTTGCTGATTTTCGCAAGTGAGCCGTCGGAGCGGCAGTTGTGAGGAATGCTGATCGTATGGCAATACGGGTTATATAAATTTGCAGAATCTATAAATGTGGTATTTTTTCTTCTGTCTGCGCGAATCTTACCAAGGTCTAAATCGGCAAGCATCAAATAGTCATCAGCTGTTTTATGCTCGCTTTCGCATATAACGGAGCCATTCTCGGCAATCAGGCTGTGCCCCGAAAAGATAAGGTCTGTGCTCGATTCACCGGTTCCGGCGGATGTGTAAACATATCCGGCAATAAGGCGTGCCGACTGCTGCTCTACAAGCGAGCGGCGGTATTCGCGCTTTGAGATAGTTTCATTGCTTGCCGAAAGATTGACGATAAGCTCCGCGCCATCCAACGCACTGAAGCACGACGGCGGAATCGGCGACCATAAATCCTCGCAGATTTCAACACTGAATCCGGTTCCGTCTATCATGGCGAAAACAGGCTTCGGTGCAAAAGGAATATTATACTCCTTTTCGAAATCAAAAATGCTTGATGATATTGACGTCTCCGGCATATTTTCACCCGGCACAAACCACCGTTTCTCATAAAACTCGCCATAGTTCGGAATCATAGTTTTCGGGATAATTCCGTAAATTTCTCCCTTGTAAATTGTAATAGCACAGTTATATGGGCGATTGTCAGCTGTAATGGGTGCGCCGACAACGGCTATTGAGTCAAGATTTTTGCTGACTTCGCATATTTTTGCAACGGATTTTTTCACACCGTTCCACAGCGCCGACTGAAAGAATAAATCTCCGCAGGTGTAGCCCGTTATGCAAAGCTCGGGGAAAACAACTATGTCCGCCCCTTCCCTGTCCGCCTGGATATATTTCTTTATAATTTCCTCTGTGTTAAAATCCGTGTTTCCGACAGAAACCTTCGGAACAGCGCTTGCAACGCGAATATAATCAAACATATTAATCCTCCGTCCGTTAAAGAAGCTCTTCAAAACTCCGTATATATAAACTGCATATTTTTTTCATTTCATCAACATATGCCCTGCCGCGGTCGTCATACACGCCGCACACAGCCATTTTCGCCGCCGCAGCGCTCCGTGCAGCCTCCAAAACATCCTCGAAAGCCATGCAGTCATGCACGGGCACGCCTGTTTTTTCGGCCGCAAATATGTAAACATCGGGCTCGGTTTTGCCCTTCCCTATTTCGCATGTTCCGGTAAATGAATCGAAATAATCATAAATACCGTTGTTCTTTAAAACAGGCTCATACAAAAAGCTCGGCGAGCTTGTACATAGAGCAATTTTAACACCGTCATTTTTAAGCCTGCGCAAATATTCATGCACTCCGCTTTTCAGGCGAATGTTGTTCGAGTATTCATATATCGACATTTCCGTCCACTCGTCCATAAGCTGCTGCGGCGTTTCGCTCAGCCCGAAACGCTCCCTGGTATACACTGCGGTTTCCGCAAATGTCATCGGCGCAATTACATCAACATAATCATCGGGCAGCGGAATACCGCGTTTTTTTTCAAGAAAATCATGGTCAATCTTCTCCCAAACTCCGAGAGAATCTATAAGCGTGCCGTCAAGGTCAAAAACGGCGGCTTTGAAATTCATCACAGGCATCCCTCCGCAAAAAACATGTTATCATGCCGGAAAAGCATTGTCAAGCATTAAATCGGCTCAGACTTCAACCACATTAAAGCCTTGACTCAGCATAGCGGTTTTTTCACCGTGAGAAAGGCAGCCGTTCATTCCGAGCGGCAGTTTTGCATAAAAGCGCTCCGCGCCGTAGCGTTTTTCATATTTCAGATAAACGCTTCCGTGCACGCTCGGAACCGAAAGCTCAAAGTACAAAAGTTCGGACGGAACACTCGGCGTTACACTAATCTTATTTCCGTTTATTTTAATACCTGCAAGACTGCGGAAAAGCCATGCAGACACAGAGCCGTACATCGGATGATTATGGGAGTTCATGCCGTATTCTTTTTTCAGCTCAAACCGTTCCCAAACGGTCGTTGCGCCGTTTGCGAGCATGTACCCGACAGACGGATAATCGCATTTTGTAAAAAGCTGCCATGCAAGCTCATTATATCCGTACTTTGTCAGAACGTCAAGAAGCATCGGTGTTGCAAGATTGCCGGTCTGAAAACGCACTCCTGCCGCTTTTACCGCGGCGGCGCAAGCTTCTGCGGCTTTCGCAGAATATTCTTCGGGAATTATCCCGACGCCGAGCGCAAGTGCCTGGCATGCCTGGCTTCCGTTATATACCTTGCCCGTTTCGCAGTCAAAAAATTTATTAAGAAAATCCGTCCGCACTCTTTTTTTCTCGGCAGAAAAGCTCTCCGCTGCCTTTCCGAGCCGCCTTGCCGCAATTTCAAGAAGGCGGCAGTTAAGAAAGTAAAACAGAGTCGAAACAAGCTTTCCGGGAGCATAAAGCGAATAAGCTGCGCCCGTATCATATTCCTCCGTTTTCTCTGTATCTGAATCACCGATTGTGTTTTTACTGAAGCATGAATCCTCCGGTCCTGCCCAGTCGCCGTAATAGGAATAATCGATTTGCCCGTCCTTATACCGCGTTTTCAAATAATCGTTCCATGCGCAAAGGCTGCCGAAATTCTCCTCAAGTGCAGCAGTATTGCCGAAATCATATGCCAGCAGAGCCGCAATCAGATACGATGAGCAAACGGGGTCGGCAGGGCGTTCTCCGTAAACAAACGGCGCCGTGCAGGTTATTCTTCCCCCGGAATCCTGCTCATTTGTTATATCGCGCACAATTTTTCCCAAAAGCTTTGCCGCATTGAAATTATAAATCATTGACGGAAAGCGAACGGTTGCATCGTTCATCCAGCCCATTCGTTCATCGCGCTGCGGACAATCCGTTGCAACGGAATGAAGATTGCTGCGCTCAGTCCGAACAGCCGCCTTGTATATTTCATTTACAAGCTGATTCGAGCATCTGAAAAACGAACCGCTGTCTATATCCGTATAAAACACACAAAATTCGGGGCGCACATTTCCGCGGAAGCCTTTCGCTTTAATTTCGGCATATCTGAATCCGTGGTATGTAAATTCGGGCGTATACTGCGTTTTAACGCTGCCCTTCGGTAAAATGACGGTATCGGTCTGGCGTGCGCCGCGGAGCGGAAGCGTGTAAAGCTCTCCGTTTTCGTCAAGCAGCTCTGCATGGCGAACTGTAATTTCTCCGCCGTTTTCGGAGCTGCCGTCTATGTTAACCCGCAGCACTCCAGCTGCATTTTCCCCGAAATCGTAAATCGTCTTTCCGTTTTTCAGATATGACATAACGGGCTTTATAACGCGTTTTATCACTATCGGTTCAATGTCTGCCGCGTGAAGATAATCCGTTGAAAAATCTGAAATTCTGACAGGGGCGCTCCTTGCAAGCAGCGCCGAATCCTCATCCGAAACATTAAAGTTATAAGTTTCCCCGTCAAAAAGA
>CAJJUC010000132.1 GCA_905195005.1 uncultured Eubacteriales bacterium
TCCGATAGAATTGCGGTGGAGTAAGTGGCGGAGAGAGTGGGATTCGAACCCACGGCTCTTGCGAGTCACCGGTTTTCAAGACCGGCTCCTTAAACCGCTCGGACACCTCTCCAAACCCGACTTGATAAGTATAGCAAAAGATTTGTTGGTTGTCAATACATTTTGGCAAATTTTTTTATGTTTTTTCCGCGGCGGAGGACAATATCGGGCTTCGAAAAAACAAAGACAACATTTAACAAAAAAATGTTGACACGGTAATGAATTTGTGCTATCATAGCCGTATACAATCAGAAGGAGATAATTCATGAGCATTCTTGTTTTTGCAGCTGCATATTATTACTTTTACTTTATTTATTCCGTAAGTAAAAGTGATTTTTGCTGCAATTAGGATTACGGTGCGGATTTGATTCGGCCCGGCAGTGAAATCACTGCCGGGTCTGTTTTTTTTCTGCGGAAAGAATGAAAAATGTTGACATTTTGAGCCGCATTTGATACAATTAGAATACGCTTTAATGCTCTGCAACTGCACAGCGTTAAAGCGAAAGAGGCAATAAACATTAAACAATTCAGCGGTAATGATGTTTGATTTGAACATAATATATGATAAAATGAAGGAAATTGTCTGCATCGGACAATTCCTCAAAATAAAGTGAGGTATTTGAAAATGGGTTTTTTTCAGAAAGAAATTGAAACGATGCCGCGAAAGGAAATTGATAAGCTTCAGCTTGAGCGGCTTAAGGAAACTGTGGCTTACTGCTACAACAATGTTCCGTTCTATCATAAAAAGCTGACGGAAGCGGGAATTGGTGACGGAAGCAAAATCAAGCAGCTGTCGGATATTCAATATATCCCGTTCACAACAAAGGACGATTTCCGTGACAATTATCCTTTCGGAATGGCTGCATGTTCAATGCGCGATGTTGTGCGGATTCATGCGTCGTCGGGCACAACGGGGAAGCCGACAGTCGGGGTTTACACGAAGGACGACATTGATATATGGAGCGACTGTGTGGCGCGCGTGGCGGCAGCCGGAGGAGTGAGCGACAATGATATAATTCAGATTTCGTTCGGTTACGGCTTGTTTACGGGAGCGCTCGGACTGCATTACGGTCTTGAAAAGCTTGGTGCGACCGTTATTCCCGCATCATCGGGAAACACCGAAAAACAAATGATGATGATGCGCGACTTCGGCGTTACGGGACTTGTTGCAACACCGTCATATGCGCTTTATCTGAGTGAATCGATTAAAGAAGCGCCGTATCCGCTTTCGGACTACAGTCTTAAGCTCGGAATTTTGGGAAGCGAGCCATGCACGCCCGAAATGCGCGATACAATAGAAAAAAATCTTAATATATATGTTTCCGATAACTACGGAATGACGGAGCTGGGCGGTCCGGGAGTGAGCGGCGATTGCGAAATGCGCGACGGAATGCACTTTGCCGAAGATCATTTCCTGCCGGAGATAATTGACGCGGACGGAAACCGCCTTGGAGAAAACGAAGCCGGGGAGCTTGTTGTGACAACGCTTACAAGGCGCGGAATGCCTGTCCTGCGTTATCGCACAAAGGATATAACGAAAATTACATATGATCCGTGCAAATGCGGAAGAACGCATGCAAGAATGGCAAAAACAATGGGAAGAACGGACGACATGCTGATTATCAAGGGAGTGAACGTTTTCCCGACGCAGATTGAAAGCGCGCTTATCACGGTGGATAAAATCGGACCGCATTATCAGCTGATTATCCGCCGCAAAAACTTTAAGGATACGCTTGAAATTAAGGTTGAGCTTGTGGACGCAAGCGTGCTTGAAAGCTTCGGAGAGCTTGAAAGCCTGCAGAAAAAGGTTCAGGAGAAGCTGAAAAGTGTGCTCGGGCTTCAGACAAAGGTGACGCTTGTTCAGCCGAAAACGCTTGAACGCTTCCAGGGAAAAGCAAAGAGAATACTTGATTTGAGAAATGAAGGAGAATGATTATGAAACAGCTGCTTATAGGAAATGCCGCGGTAGCGCGCGGACTTTATGAGGCAGGCTGCTCCGTTATATCAAGCTATCCGGGCACGCCCAGCACGGAGATAACGGAGTTTGCCGCGAAAAACGATGAAATTTACTGCGAATGGGCGCCGAACGAAAAGGTTGCCATGGAGGTTTCTTTCGGTGCATCGCTGCACGGCGTTCGCAGCTGCTGCGCGATGAAGCACGTTGGTTTAAACGTTGCGGCAGACCCGCTTTTCACGCTGTCATACACCGGCGTGAACGGGGGACTGGTTATCTGCGTTGCCGATGACCCGGGAATGCATTCCTCGCAGAATGAGCAGGATTCAAGGCACTATGCAATCGGCGCAAAGGTGCCGATGCTCGAGCCTGCGGATTCTTCCGAAGCTTATGAATTTGCAAAGGCAGCGTTTGAGCTTTCGGAGAAATACGACACACCGGTGCTTCTCAGAATGTGTACCAGAATAGCACATTCGCAGAGCATTGTTGAAACGGGCGAGCGCGGTGAGGTGAAAAATATTCCGTACGAAAAAAACGGAGAAAAATATATCATGATGCCAGGCAACGCAAAAAAACGCCATCCCGTTGTTGAGGAAAGAACGAAAAAGCTGACCGAGCTTGCGGAAAACTGTGCGTTCAATAAAATTGAGATGAACGGCTCCGAAATCGGAATAATCACATCGGGAACATGCTATCAGTATGTTAAGGAGGTTTTCGGCGACAGTGTGAGCGTTTATAAGCTCGGAATGGTGAATCCGCTGCCGGAAAAGAGCCTTCGCGGTTTTGCCGCATCGGTTAAAAAGCTTTATGTTGTTGAAGAGCTTGACCCGATAATTGAAAATCATTGCAAGGCGCTCGGGCTGTCGGTTGAGGGAAAAAGCATGTTCTCCATGCTCGGCGAGTTTTCGCAGGAAACGGTTGCGGAAGCGTTCGGGCATGAGAAGCCGGGAACCTATGAAAACAAAACTCCGATTCCCGTCCGTCCGCCGATGATGTGTGCCGGCTGCCCTCACAGGGGAATGTATTATGTTCTTTCGAAAAATCATATCACCGTGCTCGGCGATATAGGCTGCTATACGCTCGGCGCGCAGGCGCCTTTGTTTGCGCTTGACTCAACGCTTTGCATGGGGGCTTCCGTTTCGGGGCTGCATGGCTTCAATAAAGCAGGCGGCAGCGAAAGCGAGGCAAAAAGCGTTTGTGTGATTGGTGATTCAACGTTTATGCACTCGGGTGTGACGGGACTTATCAATATAGCATACAACGGTTCAAATTCAACCGTTATTATACTTGACAATTCCATAACCGGTATGACAGGACATCAGCAAAATCCCACAACAGGGTATAACATAAAGGGTGACCCGGCAGGAAAAATTGACCTTGAGTCGCTTTGCCGCGCAGTCGGCATTAACAGAATCCGTGTGGTTGATCCTTATGACCTTGAGGCGTGCGAAAAGGCGCTCCGTGAGGAGCTTGCGGCAAACGAGCCGTCGGTTATCATATCGCGCCGTCCGTGCGTGCTGCTTAAATATGTTAAGCCGAAAACGCCGCTTGTGGTTGACCGGGAGAAATGCAAGGGCTGCAAAAAGTGCATGAAGTTCGGCTGCCCTGCAATCAGTATGCACAACGGAAAGGCTGCAATCGACAAAACGCTGTGTGTCGGCTGCGAGGTCTGTGTGCAATTGTGCGGCTTCGGCGCTATCGGGAACGGGGGTAACGAATAATGGAAACCAAAAACATTATGATTGTCGGCGTCGGCGGTCAGGGATCGCTTTTGGCAAGCAAGCTGCTCGGCAAGCTGCTCGTTTCGGAGGGGTTTGACGTTAAAGTGTCCGAGGTTCACGGAATGAGTCAGCGCGGCGGTTCGGTTGTTACATATGTGCGCTTCGGAGATAAGGTTTATTCCCCGATTATAACGGACGGTGAGGCTGATTTTATCGTGTCATTTGAGAAAATTGAGGCGGCAAGATGGCTTCCGTGCTTGAAAAAAGGCGGCACAATAGTTGTGAACACGCAGCAGATAGACCCAATGCCCGTTATAATCGGGAAGGCAGACTATCCGGAGCATGTTCTGGAAGAAATAAAGGACACGGGCGCGCATGTTGACGCGGTTGACGCGCTTTCGCTCGCAGAAAAGGCGGGCTCGGTCAAGGCAGTGAACATTGTGCTGATGGCACGTCTTGCAAAGTATTTTGATATTCCGTACGATTCATGGATTAAGGCAATTGAGAATACGGTTACGCCGAAATTTGCGGAAATGAATAAAAAGGCCTTTGAGTTGGGCTATAATCTCTGAGCAAAGGAATGATTGCAATGGAACAGTATTACCAGAAGGGAATTGAAACGGCTTCGCTTGATGAAATCAGAGCGATTCAGAATGAGCGGCTTGTAAACACTGTAAACAGAGTTTACAAAAACAATGAATATTACCGCGATCTCATGGAGAAAAAGGGCGTTACGCCCGATGATATTAAATCGGTTGACGATTTGCACAAGCTGCCGTTTCTTACAAAGGATGACCTGCGCAAGGCATATCCCTACGGGCTGATGTCGGCGCCGCTTTCGGAATGTGTGCGCATTCATTCAACAAGCGGAACAACGGGCAAGCGCGTTGTTGCATTCTACACGCAGCATGATATTGACCTTTGGGAAGACTGCTGCGCGCGTGCAATCGTTGCCGCAGGCGGCACTAAAGAGGATGTTTGCCAGGTATGCTACGGTTACGGCCTTTTTACCGGCGGTGCAGGCTTGCACGGCGGCTCGCACAAGGTTGGCTGCCTCACGCTTCCGATGTCATCGGGTAATACGGAACGGCAGATTCAGTTTATGACAGACCTTCATTCAACAATTCTTTGCTGCACACCGTCATATGCCGCATATCTTGCGGAAAGCATTATTGAGGGCGGTATGCGTGATAAAATCAGTCTTAAAGCAGGCATATTCGGCGCGGAAGCATGGACAAAGCAGATGCGCCGCGATATTGAGGACAAGCTCGGGATTAAAGCATATGACATTTACGGACTCACGGAAATTTGCGGTCCGGGCGTTGCATACGAATGCAGCGAGCAGAGCGGAATGCATATTAACGAGGATCACTTTATTCCCGAAATTATCAACCCAGAAACGGGGGAGGTTCTTCCTGAGGGGGAGAAGGGAGAGCTTGTGTTCACATGCATATCAAAGGAAGCTTTTCCTGTTCTCAGGTATCGCACGCGCGATATATGTGTACTGTCGAGAAAGAAATGCTCATGCGGAAGAACGCATATCAAAATGGCTAAGCCGATGGGCAGAAGCGATGATATGCTTATTGTCAAGGGCGTTAATGTGTTCCCGTCGCAGATAGAGATGGTTCTGCTCAAGCAGGGGCTTACATCAAATTATCAGATAATAGTTGACCGCAGCAATAACAGCGACACAATTGAGATTAAGGTTGAAATGACACCTGAATTGTTCTCTGACACGGTTAATCATCTTGAACGCAAAGAGAAAGAGATTACGGCTGCGCTGAAATCGGTTCTTGGTATATATGCAAAGGTCAGCATTGTTGAACCGAAATCGATTGTCCGCAGTGAGGGCAAGGCTGTGCGCGTTATTGACCGCCGCAAACTTTATAATAATTAACAAAACAGGACTGAAGTGAAATGAAATCCCATTTACTTCAGTCCTGTTTTTAATCTGCGTGTATTCTTTTTTTGGCGTTTTGAACACGCTCCTCGCTCGGCGGATTAACTCCCTCGAGCGAATATTTTATGCCGAGATTTTCCCATTTGAACTTCCCGAGCGTGTGATACGGCAGCACCTCAACGCGCTGCACGTTTGTAAGTGTTTTGACAAATGCGCCGAGAGCATCGAGATCCTCGTCAAAATCGCTGTGACCGGGAACAAGGACATGCCTTATCCAAACGGGTTTCCCGATGTCTGAAAGATAGCGTGCCATATCAAGAATATTGGTATTTTCAAAACCGGTTAAGTCCTTGTGACGCAGGGGATTTATTTCCTTGATGTCAAGCATGAGCAAATCGGTATATTCCATAAGAGCGCTAAACTTTGAGAAGAAAGGCTCTTCACGTGTGAACGGATTACCGGCAGTGTCAATAACAGTATTAACGCCCTGCGCCTTTGCCTTTTTAAAGAGATCAATAAGGAAATCCATCTGCAGAAGCGGTTCACCGCCGCTGACAGTGATTCCGCCGCCGTTTTTCCAGTATGCTTTATATCTGAGCGCTTTTTTTAAAAGCTCGTCCGCAGTCACTTCCTCACCGCAGCCTATTTTCCATGTGTCGGGATTGTGGCAGTAACGGCAGCGCATTTTACAGCCCTGCGTGAAGATTACGAATCTCACGCCAGGTCCGTCAGCCGCGCCGAAGCTTTCGGTTGAATGAATATGCCCGGTGATTTTTGTTTCAGATGCGTCCATGATTATGCTCCTCCGAAGTTTTATTTTCTTATATTTCTAAAAAACAAACGGGTGTAAAAAAAGTGATTTTTACACCCGCAGCAATTTATTAAATTATACAGGTGCAGCGGACTATTTCCTTCTGCTGCCGCGCTTTGATTCAACATTGCGCTTTATATCAAGCATACGCGCATCACTTGACTGCTTGAAGCTTGC
>CAJJUC010000133.1 GCA_905195005.1 uncultured Eubacteriales bacterium
CGAACACATGCGCCCAATGCTTGTTAAATTTCCGCTCAGCCGTTCTTTCGGGATTCGCAAGGCGACAGCCTTGCTTCACCCTGTAATAACATCTGAACAAAAATTTTCCGGCGCATTGGGTCTGCGAGTTCAAAAAGAGCAATTTTTTGCAAGAAAAGGCAAAATCGCAGTTAATAGTTTGTCTGTTAACGAGCATTTTAACGCATTATTGCGACAAATTTGCCTTTCTGAACCGCATGGGGTTCGGGTTTCTTATGCCTAAGACAGCAAAGGCGGAATAATTACATATAAAAAAACGCTGAAAATATTGATAAATCGAGGAGTTGTTGTATAAAATGAAGTTGGGAATCGTCGGGCTTCCGAACGTCGGGAAGAGCACGCTTTTTAATGCCATAACGAAAGCCGGCGCGGAGAGCGCCAATTATCCGTTCTGCACAATTGAGCCGAATGTCGGAGTTGTTGCGGTGCCGGACGAGCGTCTTGACGTTCTGGCGAAAATGTATGAGCCGGAAAAGGTAACTCCGGCAATCGTTGAGTTTGTTGATATTGCGGGTCTTGTCCGCGGCGCAAGCCGCGGCGAGGGATTGGGCAACAAGTTCCTTTCGCATATACGTGAGGTTGACGCGATTGTTCATGTTGTGCGCTGCTTTGAGGACGCGAATATCGTCCATGTTGACGGCAGCGTTGACCCTGCGCGCGATATAGAAACAATCAACATCGAACTTATTTTTGCCGACCTTGAAAGCGTGGACAAGCGTATTGAAAGAACGCAGAAAATGATGAAATCGGGCGACAAAAAATATGCCGCCGAGTTGGAGCTTTGGCAGCGCTTCAAGGCAGCGCTCGAATCTGGCAAAACCGCGCGCAGTGTTGAAATCACAGAGGACGAGGAGGAAATCGTGAAGGAGCTTTCTCTTCTTACGATGAAGCCGGTGCTGTATGCTGCGAACGTTTCCGACACGGATTTTGAAAACGGAATAGAAAACAATCCTTTTGTAAAGAAGGTTGAGGAAATTGCGGCAACGGAAAATTCCGAGGTACTGCCCGTTTCCGCACGCATTGAAGAGGAAATCAGCTCGCTTGAAAATGACGAAAAGCAGATGTTCCTGGAGGAAATGGGCCTTGAGGAATCGGGGCTTGACAGACTTATAAAGAAAAGCTATAAGCTGCTCGGACTGATAAGCTATCTGACGGCAGGAAAGCCCGAGGTGCGCGCATGGACCATAACAAAGGGAACAAAGGCGCCGCAGGCAGCCGGAAAGATTCACACGGATTTTGAAAAAGGCTTTATCAGAGCAGAGGTTGTGGCATATGACGACCTTATCGCATGCGGCTCTCACGCTGCCGCAAAGGAAAAAGGACTTGTCCGCAGCGAGGGCAAGGATTATGTTATGAAGGACGGCGATATTGTGCTGTTCAGGTTTAATGTTTGATTCATATGGGAAAGGAACCTAACGGATGAGAAAGAAAATATTTTGTGTTTTGCTTTCGCAGATAATTATTCTTTCCAACTTTATACCGCTTGCACTTGCCGATTGCACGATGTATGCCTCCGACGGACGGACAATAATTGTTGCGTCGGAGGATGCGGCAGCATATCGCGCCGTCGGCTGGTATGACAGCGAGGAGGACGCGCGGCTGTACACCATGTACGCCGCAGACGGACGGACGATTGAAGTTCCGGGCGCAAAGCGCGCCGCATACCGCGCTGTCGGCTGGTATGATAATGAGGAAGATGCGACGGTTACCATGTACGCCGCAGACGGGCGCACGATTAAGGTCCCGCGTGACAGTGCGGAGGAATACCATAAGGTCGGCTGGTTCTATAATCTCAGCGATGTCGCGGTGACAATGTATGCTGCGGACGGCAGAACAATGACCGTGCTGAAAACGGAAATTCAGCTTTACAAAAATGTCGGCTGGTATGAAAATGCCGAAGATGTTACGGTGACAATGTACGATGCGGAGGGAACTGCGCACACGGTTTTCCGCGATAACTGCGCGGAGGCTGCTCGAAAAGGATGGCGCCTGAATGCCGATGATGTTACTCAGCTGATGTTCTCCGATGACGGGCGGACAATGCGCGTACCCTACGACAAGGTTGACGCTTATATGCGGGTAGGCTGGTATCGCGGCGGCGGCAAGGTTGATGCGTCGCGCCCGATGCTTGCGATTACCTTTGATGACGGACCGGGAAAATATACCGACAAAATTCTGTCGTGTCTTGAAAAATATGATGCGCGTGCAACATTTTTTGTTCAGGGAAAGAATGTTTCGGGCTATGCTTCATCGGTGAGCCGCGCCGTAGGTCTCGGCTGCGAAATCGGAAACCACACATGGTCGCATGTGCAGCTCACGCGCGTTTCGGGCGGCGAGGTCGGCAGTCAGATTTCAAGGACAAACAACGCGGTTTACAATGCGGCAGGGGTATACCCCAAGCTCTACCGTCCGCCGTACGGCTCTTATAACAGCTCAGTACTCAATTCCGTGGCAATGCCGGCAATTCTGTGGTCGGTCGATACGCTTGACTGGAAAACGCGCAATGCGGATAAAACCTTTGCGTGTGTTCAGAAAGAAGCAGTGGACGGCGCAATTATATTAATGCACGATATTCATGCGCCGACAGCAGCCGCTGTTGAGAGAATCGTTCCGCAGCTGCTTAAAAAGGGCTATCAGCTTGTAACGGTGAGCGAGCTTTTGTCCGCACGAAAGGGCGGAGCCGTGAGCGGCAGAGCATACAGAAACGCACGTTAAAACAGAATATTGTTTAACCTTCCTTTTTTGCGGATATAATAGTAAAAAAGGGAGGTTTTTTATGAGTGAATATACGGAAATTATAAAATGCCATGCACGGGAAATTCTTGATTCGCGCGGAAACCCGACGCTTGAAGCGGAGGTGCTGCTTGCGGACGGAAGCTTCGGTAAGGCAGCCGTACCTTCGGGTGCGTCCACAGGCGCATTTGAAGCATGTGAGCTGCGTGACGGCGGCGATAGGTATATGGGAAAAGGCGTTCTGACGGCTGTGTGCAATGTGAACACGGTTATCGCAAAGGAAATTATCGGGCGCGATGCAGCCGATCAAAAGGCGGTGGACGAACTCCTGTGCAGACTGGACGGAACGGAAAACAAGAGCAGGCTTGGCGCAAACGCAATTCTCGCCGTGTCACTCGCGTGTGCAAAGGCTGCGGCAAATTCGGCGCAGCAGAGTTTTTTCCGCTATATCGGCGGACTGCGCGGCGGAACTCTGCCCGTGCCGATGATGAATATTATAAACGGAGGGAAGCATGCCGATAATTCAATTTGCTGCCAGGAATTTATGATAATGCCTGTCGGAGCGGAATCTTTCTCGGAATGTCTGCGCTGGTGCGTTCAGGTATTTCACACGCTTCGTTCAATGCTTAAGGAACGCGGATTTTCAACAGCTGTCGGCGACGAGGGCGGATTTGCTCCCAACCTTGAAAGCGATGAGGACGCGCTGCGCCTTATCGTCGAGGCGATAGAACGCGCAGGCTTCCGCGCCGGCGATGATTTTAAAATTGCGCTTGACCCTGCCTCCACCGAAATGTATGACGAAGCAAAAAAAGCCGGTCACGAGGGCAGCTATTCATTCTGGAAGCGCGGCGAAATCCTCACGCGCGAGCAGCTTATCGATATGTGGGCTGACTGGTCGGACAAATACCCGATAATATCGATTGAGGACGGCTGCGCAGAGGAAGACTGGGATGGCTGGCAGATGCTCACAAGGCGGCTCGGCGGCAGAATTCAGCTTGTAGGTGACGATCTCTTTGTAACAAACAGCGCAAGGCTTAAAAAAGGCATTAAAACGGGCGCGGCAAACGCAATCCTGATAAAGGTAAACCAGATAGGAACGCTCACCGAAACGCTCGACGCAATCGAAACGGCAATGCGCGCCGGTTACAATGTGATTATATCGCACCGCAGCGGAGAAACGGAGGACACTTCCATTGCCGATATTGCCGTTGGTGTAAGCGCAGGTCAGATTAAAACGGGCGCCCCGTCACGAACTGACAGAACGGCGAAATATAACCGCCTGCTGTGCATTGAGGAGCAGCTCGGCAAATTTGCCGAATACCCCGGCAGAGGTATTTTTGAAAAATAATTTACAGATTTTTTCTGATGAAAATATTTTCTTCGGGAGAAAATAACATCAGGGAGATGATTTTATGAATAAAAAATATAAAGCGATTGTGATTGTGCTTGTGTTCATATCACTGTGCATTCTGCGTTATATCGCGCTGCACAGCGGAGCCGGAACAACTGGCGCGGCAACGCTTGTCTGAAACGGAGGAATCGGCAGTGAACAAAATAACACAAAAGGAATATGCGGATATATTAAAGGAGGTATCGCCGGATTCCCCGCTCGGGCCGGACATGCTCAAGGCTTTTGTTGTCGGCGGAATTATATGCACAATCGGGCAGTGCTTCCTGAATTTTTATATGAAAATTTTGCAGGAGCGCGACCTTGCGAGTACGGCAACAAGCATCAGCCTGATATTTATCGCCGCAGCGCTGACGGCGTGCAATGTGTTTGACAGCCTCGCAAAGTTTGCCGGTGCAGGCACGCTTGTACCGATTACGGGGTTTTCGAATGCCGTTGTTTCTCCGGCAATGGAATATAAAACGGAGGGATATATCCTCGGCGTCGGCAGCAAAATGTTTGTCATTGCGGGACCTGTCATTGTTTACGGAACGGCTTCGTCCGTCATCGCCGGGCTGATATGGATGATTATCAGGTGAAACGGAGGAATACAGGGTGAAAAATATCGGAAACGGAACAATTAAATTCACGCACAAGCCCACTGTCGTTTCCTATGCATGTGCAATGGGAAAAAAAGAGGGCGAAGGTCCGATGGGAAAATATTTTGACGTTATCGAAGAGGACGAGTATCACGGCGAGAAAAGCTGGGAACAGGCGGAGTGCGGTTTTATGAAGCAGGCGGTTTCGCTCGCAATAAAAAAGGCGAAGCTTGAAAAGGGCGACATTGATTTTGCCGTTGCAGGCGATTTGATGAATCAGTGCACCTCATCGGGCTTTTTTGCGCGTGAAGCGGAAATCCCCTTTCTCGGGGTTTACGGCGCGTGCTCAACCATGGCGGAGAGCCTTGCCATCGGTGCGGCAATAACGGGCGGCGGAGGTGCGGAATATGTTCTTTGTGCAACGGCAAGCCATTTTTGCAGTGCGGAAAAGCAATTCCGCACACCGCTTGAATACGGCGGACAGCGCACGCCGACGGCGCAGTGGACGGTTACGGGCAGCGGCGCTGTTATCCTCGGAAAAACAGCCGCGCCGCCGTATATAGATTCTGTGACCGTAGGGCGCGTTATCGACCTCGGCGTGTGCGATGCAAATAATATGGGCGGAGCAATGGCGCCGGCATTTGCAGATACCATTGTCCGGCATCTTGAAGCAACGGGCAGAACGCCCGATTACTATGATTTGATACTGTCGGGCGACCTTGGGGTGACCGGAATGGAAATAGCCAAACGCCTTTTTGAACGTGACGCGGTTGATATCGGAGACAGATATAACGACTGCGGCGCGATGATGTTTGAAAAGGATCAGGACACTCATGCAGGAGGCAGCGGATGCGGATGCTCCGCAGGGATTCTCTGCGGATATGTTCTTCCCGAAATAAAAAAAGGCAATCTCCGCCGCGTGCTTTTCGCCGCAACGGGGGCGCTTCTCAGCCCAACGCTTACCATGCAGGGCGAAAGCATCCCGTCAATATCACATGCAATATCAATCGAGGCATAAAAAAGATATCATCCTATATTATATACTGTAAGGGGATGATTGCTTTGAAAAAAATTAATGTATTGCTTGCACTTGCCGCACTGTCGGCGGTTACCTGTGCCATGCTTCCAATGCTGTTCGGCGCCGTTGCCGCCGACGCGCCGAGGGTGGCATATATAACCTTTGATGACGGACCCACGCTCAACACGCCGAATATTATAAATACGCT
This sequence comes from uncultured Eubacteriales bacterium, assembly GCA_905195005.1. Classification (GTDB taxonomy): domain Bacteria; phylum Bacillota; class Clostridia; order UMGS1883; family UMGS1883; genus UMGS1883. The sequence goes on from CAJJUC010000133.1 coordinate 5,985, forward strand.
CGGCAAATATAACGCTAAAGCAACATTTTTCGTCCTTGAAGAACGCATTGTCTTATATCCCGACTATATAAAGCAGATTATCAACAGCGGAAATGCAATCGGTCTGCACGGCGTCAGCCACAGCCTCGCTATTTATTCCTCGCCGCTGTCACCGCTCAACGAAATGGAAAAAACCAACAAATCGCTTGAGGCTCTTACGGGAAGGCGCTCAATGCTTGTCCGCGTTCCGTACGGCTCATCAGGGCATCTTTCCGAGGAGCAGGGAAAGAACCTCGAAAGCAAGGGCTACAAGCTCTGGGACTGGAATGTTGACCCGCGCGATTCCGTGGGACATATAGTTCCCGAAAACGTATTCCGCAACATGTGCCGCGATTTGGACAGGTGCGAAAAAGCGCCCGTTATACTTTTTCACGACAGAAAAAGCACGGCACAGCTGCTGCCCTCCGTGCTGGAGTATCTCACGGAGCGCGGATTCAAGCTGCTTCCGCTCAGCGAGAAAATGATTCCGCAGAACAGCTTGGGATTAAAATGATAATTACGGGCAAAATAACCAACGGAGCAGATAAAAAGGGCGGCAGAGATTGTACAAAACGGA
>CAJJUC010000134.1 GCA_905195005.1 uncultured Eubacteriales bacterium
CGCAAAAAAGATGTTTAGCAGGGCAATACTTCCTTACCGGGCTGTGGCTAAAAAGCCAATTGACTTTTTTAACATCCCCATTTTTGCCATATACTCAAATTACTCAAAAAAGCGTTTCAGAATAACTGCCGTTTCGGCGCGCGTTGCGCTGCTTTTCGGGCGAAGCCTGCCCTCCGCATCGCCGCCGAGTATGCCCGAAGCTGTCATCGCGTCCATTGCCTCCGCAGCCCACGGAGAAATTTCGGCGGAATCTTCAAACGCCGCGCCTCCCGTTTTCATCTGCTTGCCTGTCAGCTTTGCATAGTTGTAAAGCATAACGGCGAGCTGCTCGCGCGTGATTTGCGCCTCCGGGAGAAAGCGCCCGTCGTCAGTTCCCGAAACAACCTTGCTTGCGCTGCCCCATGCAGCCGCGCCTGCATACCAGCTTTCCGCGCCGACATCCGAAAACGGTGCGCCGCTTGCCTGCGGCGAGCCTGCGTTTCTGTAAAGCACGGTTATCATCATTGCGCGCGTGAGCGTTGCGGACGGAGCAAACGCGCCGTCCCCGACCCCGTTCATCATTCCTTTTTCGTACACAAACATTACGCCGTCATAAAACCAGTCCCCGACAGCCACATCCAAAAACGGATTTTCCCATGTTCCGTCCAGCACAAGCTTTGGAATTTCGGCATTGTTATCAACCTTCAGAGCTGCGGCGCTTATCGGCGTTGCCGCAAGCAGAGCGGCAAGCAGTGCCGCAATTATCTTTTTCATTATCTTTCCTCCTCTTTCGCTTCCGTTTCGGACTTCCGGTCATTTTCGGCTTTCTGCTGCACAGCGTCGGCTTGTTCACCGTCCGCAGCTTCGCTGTCCGGATTGCTGCCTGGAATAACAAGCGGCAGCATTTCCGCACCCGTTTGTTCTATTTCGGGGAGCATATCGGCGAACGGAATGATTCCGATTACCAAAAACATAACTCCGTGCATTATAAGCGCGGAACGGAAATTCGATATCTGATAAGCCGTTGCAACGGAAATCACCTTGAAAATCCCGAAAACCCATGTGAACGTCCTTGCCGAAAGCGCTCTCTGCATGACAAGCGTAATCAGTGCAAAAGCCGCATAGGACGGGAGATTCACCGCATAGTAAAGCGCCTTGCTGCGCATATCAAAATAGCAGTCGCAAAGATTCTGAATGTTAAATGCGGCAAAAAGCGCAAATGCAATTCCGAGAATTATTGTGCAGACAAGCACCGTATAGTCAAACAGGCCGCACGAAAACAACGCCGAGATTATAGCGGAGCAAAAAACCGCCGAAACCGTCGTTTCCGCAAGCCTTATAAAAAACACGCGCATAGAATACCTCCAAAGCATATATAAACTCGAACCTCATGGGGTTCAAAAAGGCTGCCGCGCTCAAGCGCCGCAGCCTTTTTAACTTTAAAATCAGTTGAACGGATTAATCTTAATCTCATTTGAAGTTGCGAATGTGAGTGTTTCGCCGTCTTCAATTTTATATGCCTGCTCGGATACGTTTACCGTGCTTGTTGCAATAACGTCCGCACAAAGGAGTTCCGTTTCAATTATTTCGGGTTTGTTGTATGCTTTCATTATTCTGCACCTCCAACCTTAACCGTTGTTGCTGTGCTTGCCTCTACATCATTTCCGTTGAGAAGCTTTGCAAACGGCATAACCGTAAATTCTTTTACATTTTCATCTGTCACATCAAAATCAGCCGCAAAGAAGTACGGTGTTCCGAATTCAGTGCTGCTTACCACAGTGCCATCGGCTTTTTCCATTTTTGTATAAACAGTGTTTGCGCTGATTTCCTTTGTTGTTCCGTTAACAGTAACTCTGAAGCCTGCCTTTTCGTAGTCAAGGTAGTTGATACCTGCAAGGAATGTAAGCGTGTTGTTGGTGTTTCTCTGAACAGCCGCAACCTTTTCAAATTTTTCGTCTCTTGCCTTAACACCGTATGTTCCGTCTGCATTTGCAGCAACCGCATATTCTTTAATGTTCGATTTTACTTCTGCATTTGTGAGCGCATCCGTAATATCTGTGCTGAACGTTCCGCCCGTTACAGTAATTGTAACATTGGGATTTACAACACTGTTCGGGTTTTCATATGAAAGTGCCTTAACGCCTTTAAATGTGCCGCCGCTGATATTCAGTACTCCAACTCTGTTTCCGTTACCGTACATGGCAATCGCCACTGCCGCACCCTTTGTTGTGCCGCCGTCATTGTTCTCTGCACTTACGAACTTTGTTGCCGCAGATGTTATCGTACCACCCGAAATGTTAAGCGAACCGTCACGAATCTCAATACCGCAGCCGCTTTCGCTGAACAGCTCTCCGCCGTAAATATTTATAACCCCGTGCTGAGGCTGGTAAATTGCACTGTTATCATTTGCCTCACTTGTACTGTGACCTGTTGCTTTAACAACAGCTGTGTTATAAATATTAAGAACCGTTCCGCCGTTGACCTCTTTGTCACTTATTGTTCCGTTACCCTGAATTGTAGCGTAAGGACCTTTTGCTTCCAAAGTTCCGTAAACATTAACCACAGAGCCGTTACCTTTGTAATAAACCGCGCACTGCCCTGTTGAAACAACGGTTACATCTCTGTCAATCGTAAGAACAGCCTTAATCGGATTTGCATCCATTGTTTTCGGATCTGTGTTTGCATGAGATCTGAAAGTTATAAGCTTTGATGTCACTGTTCCTTTACCTGTTACTTTAAGCTCGCCGCCCGTTACAAGGAAAGGCGTTATGCTGTCGGAAGAAGTAACATTATGTCCGCTGAGGTCAAGCGTTACAGCCTTGCCGTCTGTTACAACTATCTGATTATTAACAGTATCATCGGAAAGAAGCGTTATTGTGCTGCCGTCCACGGCTGCCTTGAATGCAGCTTCAAGAGATTCATATATCGTTTCGCCAATCTTTGCTGCTTCCTTGCGAACTGTATATGTACCGTCATCGTTTGCAACAACCTTAATATCGGCAATGTTTGATTTTACGTCTGCATTTGTGAGCGCATCCGTAATGTCTGTGCTGAACGTTCCGCCCGTTACGTTGATTGTAACATCGGGATTTGCAACTTTGTTCGGGTTAGCATAGGACAGAGCTTCCTTTCCGGTAAATGTGCCGCCGGAAATACTTATGTTCATTGTACTTGTATCGTACGGAGCTATCGCAACCGCTGCGCCGACAGTTGTAGCACCGCTCTTATTTTCCTTTACACTATAACTCGTTGCGTCCGTTTCTATTGTCGGATTGCCCGAAATATTAAGAGAACCGCGGCGAACCTCAATTGCAGTGGTGTCTTTGCTCTTAATTGTGCCGCCTGTTATGTTAAGGCTGCCTCCCTGCGGACAATATATGGCATGATTTACCGCTTCAACACAAGCTCCGTCATGAATGGTGATTGAACCTGTTCCGGTTGCATAGTCTCCGTCACCCATAATTGCACCGGCATCTTCTGCCTGGCTTTTTACAGTTCCGGACACATCAACAACTGCATCTCCTGTACTTATGAACAATGCTACTTCACTTTTTGAAATTACAGCTGCACCGTTTTCAATCGCAACATTCGGCTCCGCAAATATTCCTGACTGAACCTCAATTGCACGTCCTTCAGCATTAATTGAGCCATTGCCCTTAATAACAAATTTTCCGTTCCTGCCTGTCATGAAAATTGCCGGGTGTATTTTACTTCCGCCAACTAATCCGAAATTAATATCATGACCGTTCAAATCAATTGTAAATACATCACTTGATCCAAAGAGGTTGAATTCCAATGCTTCCGATAATGTTACGTTTACATCATCAAGCATCCTTATGGTTTGGGCATCATAAGAAGCGTCATAAAATGCCTGCACAAAGTTTGTATACTTCTTCCCTGTCTCAACAATTTCCGCAACAGCGGTATCTTCGGCAAATGCGGAAATTCCGCACAACGCCGTGATCATGGATATGCACAGAAGCATAATCAATGACCGTGTAAAATTTTTACCCATTTTGTCATGCACTCCTTTGTCATATTTTTTACGGCTAAATTATAGCTCAAATTGAAAATCGAGTCAATACGAAAAGGTAAAAAAATCAAGAAAAATCAAAAAAAATGAAAAATAAATCGGCGTGTGTAAAAATTAATTAAAACGGATGTTCAAATTCCTTATTCTTACAAAAACAAGGACTGCATAAAGGTCAATTTACCTTTACACAGCCCCTTATTTTTTCAGCTTACTGCCTCGGCTTTCCGCATTCCGAGCAGAATTTGCCTTTATTCACTGCGCCGCAGGAGCACGTCCATTCCGCTGACGGCTTCGGAGCGCCGCACTCGGAGCAGAACTTGCCCGTGTTGCTTGCGCCGCATGAACATACCCAGCCGCTTTGCTGAGCTTCCGCCTGTGCCGGAGCCGGCTGCGGCTGAGCCGCCTGCTGCTGCGCGCCCATTGCGAACAGATTTGCCGCATTTGCGCCGCCTGCCTGCTGCGCCATGTTCATGCCGAAAAATCCGCCCATTGCGCCCATGCCGCCCTGGTTTGCGGCTGCAGTTTTCATCGCCTCGCTCTGCGCGCCCGCCATGCGCGCCGCAGCGGTGTTTACATCTGTTGTCATCGCCGTCTCTTCCCACTCTGTGAGCTTTTTGCGCTGGTCGTCGGGAATAGAAACGGAATTAAAATTCATCGAAACAATTTCAATTCCGCGCGCTTCGCGCCACTGTGCGGCAAGCTCCTCTTTAAGAGCCGCCGAAACCTCCCTTGTGTGCGCCGGAATTTCGGAATACGATATTTTCATTGCGGAAATTTTCGCAAGCGCAGGGGAAAGTGCGTTCAAAAGCTCGCCGCGGAGCATTTCGTCAATTTCCGAGCGGTTGTAGGCATATGCCACATTGCCGCAAACATTCGTGTAAAACAAAATCGGGTCAACAAGCTTATAGGAATAAACGCCGTTGCACCTTAAGTCAACCGAAAGCTTATAACCGAGCGTTTCATCCACAACAACGCGGAAAGGAACGGGATTCGGCGTGCCGAACTTGTTGCCCGTCAGCTCCTTAAGATTGAAGTAGTAAACGCGCTGGTCCTTGCCCGTGTCACCGCCAAACGAGAAGCGCGTCCCCACGCGCTCGAAGGACGCCCTTATCCGCTCGCCCAACGAGCCGCCCTCGCCAAAGAAGAGGCTCGGTTCCGTTGAGCTGTCGAACACGAACTCACCCGGCTCGCCACATGCTTCGACCACGGCGCCCTGCTCGACGATGATCATGTACTGGCCCTCGTTCACGGCGATGACGGATCCGTCTGAGATGATGTTGTCCTCGCCAAGCGTGTTGGACGAGCGGCCCTGCGCCGACGTTCGCTTGTGCCCCTTTGCCACGAGTGTGTTTGCGTCAAGCGAGTTGCAGTAGAAGTATTCGCGCCAGGAGTCGGCGAGAACGCCGCCCACGGCACCCATGCCTGCCCTCAGAAGTCCCATGGCTCACTCCTTTGTCCGTGCGTTGCCGTGGCCACAGCGTGACGTGCGCCCGGCTCCGATGGAATTACCGAACGTCCCAAAACGTTCGGCGAAGCTTGGCCTCACGACCAAATTCGGTATGCATACCAACGTTAGAATGGGTTGCAGGGAATGCCTTGGGGCACTGCCGAGAGGGGCTGCTCGCTTGAGCCGGTCGGATGACACGTTTGGGCGCAGGGTTCTTGCCGGTTCGTGTGCCGGTGGTGCCGCGCTGTGCCTTGTCCTTCTCGCGCTGCAGGCGTTTGGTGGCACGCCGCCTCCCATGCCGGGTACCCAATTCATGTCGCTTGGCCTTTCCGTCTTCCCGCCGAGCACCTTTAGCGTGGTGTCCTCGTCCAGCTCTGGTCTCATGATCCTTGTGGCCCCGGCTGCCGCCATCTGGGGTTTCTCGGTTCATATTCGCTGCTCGGATGCCCGGGTGCGCCACTGTCTTAAGGGCGTGGCGCTGCTCGTTGGCCTCTGGATGCTCGACGTGCTCGTCAAGTATCGCTATCCCATAGAAAACCAGCGGCTCATCGCGTTCCTGTGGTACCTCTACTACGTTCCCATGACGCTCATTCCCACGCTCTGCCTGCTGTGTGCCGTCCGCGCGTCGGGGCTCGATGCCAAGCCATGGGCTGTTGCCATGCGCCGCGTGCTTGTGGCGGTTGACGCTGCGCTCATCGTGCTTGTTCTCACCAACGGCACGCATTTCCAGGTCTTCTCGTTTGACATCTCTGCGCCAGACTGGCAGAACTCCTATGCCTACAACTGGGGCTACCGGCTTGCAGTTGTCATCTACATAGCCGAGTACCTGGCCTTCTTTGGCTTTCTCTTTGCCACCTCGCGCCGGAGGCTGCACGGTGTCATTGGCCTTCTCGTCATTGCGGCGGTATCTTTTGCCACATACGCCATCCTGTACGCGCTCCGTCGCGAGTTTGCGTTCACGACAAACTTCTCGCTCAACTATTGCCTGGTAGTGGTGGCTCTTCTGGAGCTTGCGTTGGACTTTGGCCTGCTGCCCTCGTATGCCTGGTATAACGAGGCCTTCTCGCGTCTGCCGCTTGACCTCAAGGTATTGGAGCGGGACGGCTCGAT
>CAJJUC010000135.1 GCA_905195005.1 uncultured Eubacteriales bacterium
AGCCCGGCAAATTCCACTGTTCTGACAGAGCTTGTGAAAAACGGAACCGTCAGCGTTGAGCAGATTGAAAAAACCGGAATCGGCGAGCTTGCCGCATATCGCTATGCTGTTGCGACCAAGCTTCCTTCAAGGAAAATGACGGACGCGGCAACGGGCAGAACATATCGCTATTTAAACATCGGCGGCGACAAAGCTATACGTTCCTATGTAAATGAACAGGAATGGAATTCCGCAGGCGATAAATTTATAATCGGAAACGATAAAACGCAGGCAATGTATGAATATGACACAAAGACCGAAAAAATCAGGTTTCTTGATTACGCCGAGGTTTCGGATTCACTGACTGCAAACGTTAATTACAACGATCTCATCTATTATAAAAACACACAGGGTGAATATTGGGTGATGGACTGGAAAACCTACAGGCGGAAAAAGCTTGCTGAGCTTCCGGAGGGTGTTAGCAACGGCGTCGGAATATCCGTTATGCGCGATTCAACATTTGACAAGCCCGGATACATCGGAGTTATCTGGATGCAGAGCAGCGATGAACGCGACTATTTTGCAGGCGGCTACCGCTACCGTGTGCTTGCAAGGCTGAACTGCGAAACAGGCGAATGGTACACAGAGCGCAGCCATGAATTTACAACTCCGTTTGCGCCCAGTACCGGACACCCGATTATAAATCCCGTTGATAAAGATATTATGTTTTTCTGCCACGAGGGCACTGCAAACCTTGTGCATGACCGATTGTGGATTATGAATCTTGCCACCGGTGAGGATTATAACGTGTTCGTTCAAACACCCGTCAACGATGAAATTACCGGTGAGCCGAGCGGTCACGAGCTGTGGACGCTGAACGGAAAATCAATTGTGTTTATCAAATATCCCATGGCGACAAACATCGGAAAAAGCGGACCGTGCCGCGTGAGCCTTGACGGATCCAAGCGCGAATATTTTACGAATGACAATTACAATTACTGGCATTGCACAATAACGGCGGACGAGGAGTGGATTGCCGCCGATACGCAGTCATCTCCGCGTGAAATTGTTATGGTAAATACGAACACCTACAAAACAGTGCTTCTGGCAAGCTTTAAGGTCGGACCGAATAAAAATCATCCCTATCAGCCGCACCCGACGCTGAGCTGGAACGGAAGACATGTTGCATGGCAGATGTGCGATGAAAACGATATGCTCGGGACGGCTTGGATGGATGTGACCGATTTGACGGGAAAGAAAGCCGAGGGCGGCATTTTCGAGATTGACGGCACGTTAAGCTATGCGTCATGGGAAAATTCGCAGTTCAGTATTGAAAAGGTTAATTATAAAGGCAGAGATTGTTTGAAATCGGCAGCAGGCGGCGGAATTTACGTTGATATAAACGATGATGTGAAGTATTGCGCGGACGGTTCAGCCGAAATTTCGTTTTTCTATCTTGATGCGGGGCATCAGCCGATTGAAATAAAATACACTTCGCCGCATCTGACAGTTTACGACCTTGCAAAGCAGGAGGATAAAACTGTCAGCATTGAAAGAACAAATTCGGGCAAGTGGAAAAAGGCGACGGTTAAAATTGATGATATGTGTATGCTTGATTCGGGAAAGCATTTAACCGACTTTGCAATTACAAGCAAGTATTCGGACGTTTATATATCCGATTTGAGCATTAAATTTGAATAAAGGAGAAAAAACATGTTAAAAAAACTTGCAGCAGTCGGGCTTTGTGCCGCAATGAGTGTGACGGCGCTTTCGGGCTGCGGAAAAAAGACGGCAAACATTTCGAGTGATAACATTGAAAAGGGCGAAATAGCATATCCGATAAAAACGGACGTTACGCTTAAATATTGGGTTAGGCTGCCGGCAGCGCTCGGAACAAGCGTAAAAAACTTCGGTGAAACGGATTTTGCAAAAGAGTATATGAAGAGAACGGGCATAAATGTTGAATACACACATCCTGCCCAGGGACAGGAAACCGAGGTGCTTAATCTGCTTATCGCTTCGGGAGATTTGCCGGATATCATCGAAACGGATTGGCTTTCGCGGGAGCCCGATTCGATGATTTCAAAAAATGTTATTCTTGCAATGAACGATTATATGGACGATTATTTTCCGAATCTGAAAAAATATCTCAGTCAAAACAGAGATATTGACAAGCAGATAAAGACGGATTCAGGTAATTATTACGCATGCCCCTTTATCAGAAATGATGAAAAATTGCTGTCTACATCGGGGCTGATGCTTCGCGCCGATTGGCTGAAGGAATTTAATCTGGAGGTTCCCGAGACCATTGACGAATGGGAAACCGTTCTTGAAAAATTTAAGACAAAGTGCAAAACTCCGATTTCGTCCGATATGTTCGGTCTTTACGGATTCTGCGCAGCTTACGATACTTCCAACAGCTTTTATGTACGTGACGGAAAGATCGTTTACGGACCTGCGGAGGATTCTTTTAAGAGCTTCCTGAAAAAAATAAACGAGTGGTACAAAAAGGGCTATATGGATGTGAATTTCGCCGTTCTGAAAAATGACCTTGTAAGGTCGAACATGCTCAGCGGAGACGCAGGTGTATGCTTCGGAGCAGGCGGCGGCACACTCGGATTAATGCTCAACTCAATGAAGGGAAAGGCTTTTGATCTTACCGCAGCACAGTTCCCGTCGCTGAAAAAGGGAGTAAGAGCAGAGTTCGGCAACAAGCAAATGCAGTACTCTTCATTGAACTGCGCGGCAATCACTGCAAAATCAAAGCATCCCGAGCTTGCGGCAAGATTTCTTGATTATTCCTACAGTGAGGAAGGTCATATGCTCAATAACTTCGGCATAGAAGGAAAGAGCTATGAAATTAAGGACGGAAACCCCGTTTATACAAAGGAAATAACGGAAAATCCGAAAGGTCTTGCGATGAGTCAGGCAATGGCGCTTTATCTGAGAGCCTCGGGCGAGGGTCCGTTTGTTCAGGATGTCAGATACATAGAACAGTATTATGCTTTGCCGCAGCAGCAAAAGGCGCTTGAGCTTTGGAGCAATAACAACCATTTGGAGCATCTTGTTCCGCAGATTACGCTCACTGCCGAAGAGACGACGGAATATTCATCAATTATGAATGAAATTGAAACCTACAGGGATGAAATGATTGTAAATTATATTATCGGAAGCGAATCGCTTGATTCATACGATGAATTTGTGAAAACGCTTAACGATATGCAGCTTGATAAGGCAATCAAAATCAAACAGGCTGCCTATGACAGATTTTTGAAGAGATAAATTTTTACAGGGCTGTAAAAAACTCTTTTGCAGCCCTGTTCTACCGATTATCAGAAAGGATGAAGGCAAAGTGTCCCCAAACACAAACCAAGCAATAAAAGAAGCTTCGTATTTCAGCAGGCTGAAAAAAGATTTAAAGAAAAACAGGGTGGTTTATATTATGGTGCTGCCCGTGATACTGTTCTACATTTTGTTTATGTATCTGCCGATGTACGGAGTTACGACAGCATTTCAGCAATACGATCCCTCATTGGGGTACTTTGCAAGCCCTTGGGTCGGGCTGAAAAATTTCAAAGATTTTTTTAACAACATATATTTCGGAAGATTAATTTCAAACACGCTTAAAATCAGTCTGACGAATATATTGTTCGGATTTCCGGCTCCGATAATTCTTGCGCTGATGCTAAATGAGATGAAAAACAAGTATTTTGTGAAAACAGTTCAAACCGTCACATATCTTCCGCATTTTATTTCGCTTGTCGTGCTGTGCGGCATGATACGTTCTTTTACGGGCACGGGAGGAATTATCACGGAGCTTATGATGCACTTCGGAGCAAGTGAGAAATCACTGCTTACAAAGCCGGAATGTTTTGTTCCGCTGTATGTTATTTCCGATATATGGCAAACAATCGGCTGGGATTCGATTATATATATTTCCGCGCTTGCCGGAATTGACACGCAGCTTTATGAAGCCTGCGAAATAGACGGAGGCGGAAAATTCATTCAGCTTCTGCATGTAACACTGCCGGGAATTATTCCGACAATTGTTATAATGCTCATTCTGCGCATGGGCTCTGTGCTCAATGTCGGATATGAAAAAATTATTTTGCTTTATAATCCGTCAATATATAAAACGGCGGACGTTATTTCGACATTTACATACCGCAAGGGACTTCAGGAATTTAACTGGAGCTACGGCTCCGCCGTCGGCGTGTTTAACTCGGTTGTAAACATATTTTTCCTGTGTGTGACAAATTACATCAGCGGAAAAATTACGGAAACATCATTGTGGTGAGGTGGCATAAATGAAAAAAACAAGTCTTTCAAGAAAAATATTTTTAGCTGTGAATGCTGCGATTTTGTCACTTCTTGCAATAATCTGCCTGTACCCGATGCTCTATGTTCTCTTTGCGTCACTTTCCGATTCAAATCTGCTTATGGCGCACAAGGGGCTGCTTTGGCATCCTCTTAAGGCGAACGCGGCTGCATTCAAGGCGGTTCTTTCAAATCCGATGATTGCCTCGGGGTATATCAACACGGCGTTTGTTCTCATTGTGGGAACAACAATCAGCCTTATCTTAACATCGCTCGGAGCATATTTTCTTTCAAGAAGAGATGTGATGCTGAAGGGCGTTATCATGGCGCTTATAACCTTCACAATGTTTTTTTCGGGCGGTCTGATTCCGTTTTATCTGACGGTTAAAATGCTCGGATTTTATAATTCTCTTTGGGCGCTCGTAATTCCGACTGCAATCAGCACCTATAATATGATTATAATGCGAACATCGTTTATGGCAATTCCGAGAAGCCTTGAGGAAGCCGCTACCATTGACGGAGCCGGCCAGCTTACGATTTTTGTTCATGTTGTGCTGCCGCTTTCAAAGGCGATTATTGCGGTAATGATTCTATATTACGGCGTCGGTGCATGGAACGGATGGTTCTATGCAATGGTTTTCCTTGCTGACAGGGGAAAGTTTCCGCTTCAATTGGTTTTGCGTGAAATTCTTATTCAGAACGATACGGATTCGATGACGATGGGAGTCAGCGTAAACGATGGATTTAATGTTGCGGAATCGGTTAAATATGCGGTCATCGTTGTTGCAACAGCTCCGATACTTTGCATATATCCGTTTTTGCAGAAGTATTTCGTAAAAGGCGTTATGATAGGCGCACTGAAGGGCTGAGGAGGAGATTTATATGCGAAAAAAGGTCACAGCTTCAATTGCGGCAGCGGCAGTTCTATCCTTATGCATGAATGTATTTGCTGCCTCAACCGTAAACGTAAAGGTAAACTATGCGCAGTCAACCGTTGATATAGAATATGAAAGCGATTTGAATTACAATACCGACACGGCATTTTACATTTTAAAGAGCGGCACGGCATTTTCGTTATCGGATGCGCCGCAGCGTATAAAAACAGCGCCGTTTGAACCCGGAAAGCCTGTTTCGGCAGCGATCAGAATCGGAGATGATTTAAGCGGAGAATATCGTGTTTATGCCGTCAGCGGCGGTTATTTATCGGCAGATTCCGCTGCTTATTCCGATTCCTTTAAAATTATCGGTTCGACGGAGAGAGAGGCAAGGCTGAAAAATATAAACGGCGCTGCGGAAGCGGAAATAATGAAAACCGTAATTTCCGAATTGGACGGTATCGCCGACCTGGACGGCGAGTCGGCAGCAGAATGGAAAAACAAATATCTTTATGAAATAAAAAACGTCGATTTCGGCGGAGCATTTAAGAATATTTCGGAAGTTGAAAAAGCATGGAAGCTTTCGGATATTCTGAAAAAGCTTAATGATTCGGCTGAAAATGAAATTGCGTCTGTAATAAACGGCGGAAAGAATATTCTTGAAGTATCCCTCGCCGGTGAAAGCGAGGCATTTGTAAAAGAATACAGCCGTCTGCTTTATATCCTGAAAAGTACGGGGATTTATTCGCTGAACGGATTCAAAAAAGCTCACGAGAAAGCATACGCCGTTGCGGACGTTAACACGGCGGAGCTTACGGAGCTTTCAGAGGTCTTTGCCATTCATGAGGAAACTCTTGAGATTACCGCGCTGATGAACCGTTACAGCAAGCTTGATAAAACAAAATTTACAAGAAATTATTTCGGATATAAGGCTGACAGCGCAGCCGAGGTTCGCGCAAAATTTCTGAACGTAATTGAGAGCTTGGAGGGCTCTTCCTCCGGCGGAACAAGCAGCGGCGGAAAATCCACCGGGGGCGGAAGCGTTAAGCTGCCGCCTCACAGCGAGGTTGAACAAATCAATCGTGACAATAATGAACCGTTTTCCGATATCAGCGAAACGCACTGGGCATACCGCGCAATAAAAGCCCTGTCTGAGAAAAATATCATTTCGGGCTATGATGACGGGTGCTTCAGAGCAGAAAATCCCGTAACAAGAGATGAGTTCGTTAAAATCATTGTTTCGGCGGCGGAGCTTTCCGAAAACGCTTCCGCAGCGGCTGATTTTTCAGACGTCGGCACGGAGCACTGGGCGCATAAATATATAGAAATTGCCGTTAAGAATGAAATAATCAACGGAATTTCGGAAAATATATTCGGAGCAGGTCT
>CAJJUC010000136.1 GCA_905195005.1 uncultured Eubacteriales bacterium
GCCCGGTATTGAACGGTGAACACTACCTGACGGGTGATGAGGTGTGCAGGCGGCTTTGCATCAGCAAACGGACGTTGCAGGATTACAGGGACACGGGGCTGCTGGGCTACGTGCAGCTTCCGGGAAAAATCATCTACCGTGAAAGCGAGATTTTAGACCTGCTGGAAAGACATTACAGAAAATGAAATCTTGAAAACATGAAATCTTGTTTTATTGATGTCTTGCTTCCTTGAAATATTGAAGTATTGAAATATAGCTGTCTTGTTTTCTATATTGTTTGATTGATTGAAAGCCAGCAATCACGTTTTCTTTAAAACTGTATTGCTGGCTTTGTAATCCACCAATTTATAATTAGGATTTATATAATTAGTATGTTATACTTTCAGTTTTTCGTATATTTGCATTGTATTCAAATAAAAGAGATTAAATACTAAAATTATAGAGATATGGCAAAACCGCGTGTTTTTATAAGTTCCACTTTTTATGATTTGAGACAAATTAGAGTAGAACTAGATAAGTTTATAGAGGGGTTAGGGTACGAACCCGTTAGAAATGAGGAGGGGGATATTCCTTATGGCAAGGATGAAGCTTTACAGGCATATTGCTATAAAGAGATAGCTAATATAGATGTTTTGGTCTCGATAATAGGCAGCCGTTATGGCAGTAAAGGTATAATCAAAGAGAAAGAGCAGGAATATTCTGTGTCGCAACTGGAACTTAAAACGGCACTAAAGGAAGATAAGCAGGTTTTCGTTTTTATAGATAAGAATGTTTTTACGGAGCAGCTTCCAAACAGAGGAGCTGCTCTGTTTTTTGTCAAAAATCTTCGCCGGCTTCGGTGTTGTTTTGCTCATTCGTGGTAGAATATATAAAGAAGAAACTTTATCTGACTTTCATAATTGAATCTATTTTTTCAAACGTTTTGACATCAAACGGACATCAAAAAAAGGCTTGCCACAGAGTAGAAACCCTGTAAACAAGCCATTTTCTTTGATAAAAACTATCTCTTTGAGAACTGGGGTGCGCGGCGGGCTGCCTTGAGACCGTATTTCTTTCTTTCCTTCATACGAGGATCACGCGTCAGATAGCCTGCCTGCTTAAGGATGGGACGATAGGTTTCTTCATCAACCTGAAGAAGAGCTCTTGCAATACCGTGACGGATTGCGCCTGCCTGACCTGTGAAGCCGCCGCCCTTAACGTTTACCAGAACATCGAACTTGCCCTCTGTCTTTGTTGCAACAAGAGGCTGACGAAGGATAACCTTCAGCGTTTCAAGTCCGAAATAATCATCAATATTTCTTTTGTTGATCGTGATTTCGCCGTTGCCGGGAACGAGGCGAACGCGAGCAACAGACTGTTTTCTTCTGCCTGTACCGATAAACTGAGTTGTAGCCATTTAATTCACCCTCCCTTATTTAATATCCTGCGACCATACTTCGGGCTGCTGAGCCTGATGTGTGTGCTCTGCGCCTTTGTATACTCTGAGACGTGTAAGCGCGCTTCTGCCGATTGTTGTGTCGGGAAGCATACCCTTAACTGCAAGATACATTGCTCTGTCGGAACGCTTTTCCATCATATCCTTGGCGCTGACAGTCTTGAGACCGCCGACCCAGCCTGTATGACGATAGTAGTTCTTCTGATTAAGCTTGTTTCCGGTAAATACTGCCTGATCGCAGTTGAGAATAATAACATGATCTCCGCAGTCAACATGGGGAGTGAACGACGGCTTCGTTTTACCGCGAAGGATGCTCGCAGCAGCTGCAGCAACGCGGCCAACGCTCTTTCCGGAAGCGTCGATGATGTACCATTTTCTCTGAACCTGACCGGCTTTTTCCATATAGGTCTTCATTCGGAATCTACCTCCATTTGTTCTTTTTTGATTTCAACAGTGGTTATTTTAATACATAGAAAAGGATTTGTCAACACTTTTTCTGAAAAAAATCAATTTAGAAAACCAATGCTCGCAAATACTCTTGTTTTCTTATAAATGCTCTTGTTTTCTCGCGTTGTAAATTACATTTTTACTGATGACGGTTTGACAATATATCCTTTCTGTGATATATTACAAGGGAATTTTGGTTTCGGGGTGTTTGTATGAGTTATGAGTTCAGCGGCGTGATTCTGCTTTCTGATATTGACGGAACACTTGCGTGGTCGGGCGATATATCGGAAGAAAATTTAAATGCCGTGCGTTTCTTCACTGAGAACGGCGGAAAATTTACCGTTGCAACCGGGCGGTCAAGCGCCTATATCCGTGAATATTACACTCCGCGCCTCCGCATAAACGCGCCGATGGCAACAATTAACGGAACGGTTTTGGAAACGCTTGACTCAGGCATGATCATATGGAAAAAAACGCTTTGCAAAGGATTTTCGCATGTGATACGCACTGCTTACGAATATTGTGAATGCATAGAAAAGCTTCTTGTTTATAAAATAAACGAAACCGAATTATGCACCCGGCAGTTTACGGAGGATGACGGTGAGGAATACTTTAAGCTTCTTATCGTTACAAAGGACGAAAAAAATGCTCTTGATTTGCAGCGCTTTCTGACCCGAAAATTCGGCAGCAGATATGTCATTATGCGGAGCTGGAACACAGGCATTGAAATTATTGAGCGCGGTGCAGGAAAGGGCATTTGCCTGAACCGAATTAAAAAAATGACAGGTTCGGAAATTGCAGTTGCAATGGGGGACTATGAAAACGATTACGAGATGTTTGATGCAGCCGATATTTCGGTTGCAGTTGCAAATGCTGTGCCGCAGCTGAAGCAAAGGGCGAATTATATAACAGTGTCGGGAGAGCAGAATGCTGTGGCGAAAGTAATCGAGGATTTGCCGAAAATCATAGGTGAATACCGCAGTAAATGACAATCCGTGAGAAATAGTTTTATTAAATATTCATTAAACTAAGTATAAAATTAAATAGGATATTTTTACTTGCGTTTTTACAGCGAAAATGTTATAATTGACAATGACCTTATTTATAATCGGAGGAAGCAACATGGATTTTTTCTCAATTCTGACACTGACAGGCGGTCTGGCGCTTTTTCTTTACGGAATGAACGTGATGGGGGACGGATTGAAGCAGCTTTCGGGCGGAAAGCTTGAAAGCGTTCTCGGAAGGCTGACGTCAACACGGCTTAAGGGTTTTTTCCTTGGTTTTGCCGTCACTGCAATTATCCAAAGCTCATCGGCAACAACCGTTATGCTTGTCGGTTTTGTCAATTCGGGCATAATGAAGCTTGGGCAAACAATAAGTATAATCATGGGAGCAAACGTCGGAACAACGGTGACCGCATGGCTGCTTTCCACAACGGGAATAAGCGGTGACAGCTTCTTTATCCGCCTTTTAAAACCATCCTCGTTCACACCTGTTCTTGCGGCGGTTGGCGTTGTTATGACAATGTCTGCTGCGTCCGATAAGAAAAAAAACATAGGAACAATATTGATCGGCTTCGCCGTGCTTATGTTCGGAATGGAAACCATGTCAGGGTCAATGGACGGTCTTAAGGATTCTCCGTCCTTTGCGCGTATGCTTATAATGTTTTCAAATCCCGTTATGGGTATTCTTTCGGGGACGATTCTGACGGCAATCATCCAGTCATCTTCCGCGTCTGTCGGAATACTTCAGGCGCTTTCGGCAACGGGAGTTATTCCGTTTTCAACAGCAATACCGATTATTCTCGGTCAGAATATCGGAACAACCATAACGCCGATTATTTCATCAATTAACGGAAACACGGATTCAAAGCGTGTCGCAATGGCGTGTCTGTATATAAAAATGATAGGTGTTATAATTGTTTCGGTCATTTTCTATACTCTTCATTCCATAATGTCATTTGCATTTATGTCGCTTTATTCATCGGCATTTTCCATTGCGGTTATCCACACGCTCTTTAACATTTTCTCAACAATTGTGCTGATGCCGTTCTGCTCATTGATTGAAAAACTGACGATTGTAACGGTTCGCGGAAAATCGGACGAGCAGAGCGATGCTTTCCATACGCTGGACGAAAGATTTCTTTCGATGCCTGCATTCGCTGTTGAAAAATGCCGCCTGCTTGTATCGGATATGGCGGAAATTTCAAAAAATTCGCTTTTTGATGCGATAAATACGGTTGACAAGTATGATAATTCCGTGGACAAGTCCATTGTTGAGCGCGAAGCCGAGGTTGATCTATATGAAGACAAAACGAGCTCCTATCTTCTTAAGATTTCGGCGCGCCAGCTCACGCAGAAGGACAGCCGCGAGGTTTCGCAGCTGCTGCATGTTATAGGCGATGTTGAACGCATTTCCGATCATGCAGTGAATGTGCTTGAGGTTGCACGGGAGATTCATGACAAAAATATTGTCTTTTCAGAGGACGCCGTGCACGAGCTCGGCATTATAACAAACGCTGTGCGCGAGGTGGTTTCTCTTGCAACCGAGGCTTTGGTTAAGCAGGATTTGAACATTGCCAAAAAGGTTGAGCCGCTGGAACAGGTAATAGACAAGCTTAAATATAAGATAAAAAACCATCATATAAAGCGCCTGCGTGAGGGTGATTGCACAATAGAAATGGGCTTTATCCTTTCCGATTTGCTGACGAATTACGAGCGCGTGGCGGATCATTGCTCAAATATTGCCGTCTGTCTGCTTGAGATAGATAATAATTCGTTTGAAACGCATGAGTATCTCAACCATGTCAAGCAGGACGGTGAAAATGAATTTTTCGAGCAGTATGATTTGTATAAGAAACGCTATTCTATTTAACGGAGCATTACAATGAAACAGAAAAGATTGGTTACAATTCAGGATTTATCATGCTTCGGAAAATGCTCGCTGACAGTGGCGCTCCCTGTGATTTCGGCGCTCGGAATTGAAACCGCGGTTATCCCGACCGCGGTGCTTTCAACGCATACGGGGGAGTGCTTTCATGATTACACCTTCTGCACGCTTGAGGGCGAGCTTGATAAAATTTCCGCCAGCTGGCAGAAAAACGGCCTGCATTTTGACGCGATTTATATTGGCTACATCGGTTCGGAGGAGCTGATTGACGCGGTGAGCCGTTTTATAGATAAATTCAGGGGAGAAGCCGTTGTGTTTATTGACCCTGCAATGGCGGATAACGGCGAGTTTTACCGCGGCATAAATGAAAAATACGCGGCAAGACTTGCGGAGCTTTGCAGAAAAGCGGATATAATTTCGCCGAATATGACCGAGGCGCTTGTCATGTGCGGATATGCGCCGTCGGAAAAAAATATTCCCGCCGCGGAGCTTGCAAAAAAGCTTTCGGAAAGCGTTCCCGATGTTATAATAACGGGAATCCATAACGGCGAAAGTATTGTGACGGCGGATTTTGAAGGAAAAACGCAGAATTACAGCACAGTAAGCCGAAAAATGCGCAGCGGTCATTTTTACGGGACGGGAGACCTGTTTGCAAGCGCTTTTATCGGTCTTTACATAAACGGGTGCCGGTTAGCGGAAGCCGTTGAAAAAGCTGCCGATTTTGTCAGCAGCTGCATTGAAAACACACTTGACGAAGCCGAGCTTTACAGATACGGGCTTAAGTTTGAGCAAAGTCTTGGAATACTTACAGGCTATTTTGACGTATTGAGGGGAGCTGGTATTAATGCAGGAAGGGGCTGAAATATTCTGCGTTGAGGATGACGGAGATATACGCGAGCTGATAGAATACACGCTTAAAACGGCAGGCTTTGAGGTGCGCGGTTTCGAGGGCGGCACAGAGCTTTTCGAAGCTCTTGAAAGCGCCAGACCGCTGCTGATACTGCTCGATATAATGCTTTCGGGAACAGACGGGATGAAAATTCTGAAGCAGCTGCGTGAAAAAAGCGCCACGGCGGATATTCCGGTTATCATGGTAACGGCGAAAAGCGACAGACTTGATAAAGTGCGCGGTCTTGACTGCGGAGCGGATGACTATGTTACAAAGCCGTTTGATATACTTGAACTGATTGCGAGAATCAAGGCTGTTCTTCGGCGGAGCAAGGCAAAGCAGAACACTGCCGAGGTGCTTGAATGCGGCGAAATTGAAGCGGATTTGCCGCAGCGGCGCATAACCGTTTCGGGAAACGAGATAACGCTTACATATAAAGAATTTGAGCTGCTTGTTTTTCTAATGGAAAATAAGGGAAAGGTTGTAACGCGGACAACCTTGCTCGATAAAATATGGAACACCGACTTTGAGGGTGAATCACGGACGGTTGACGTGCACATCAGAACGCTGCGCCAAAAGCTCGGCGCGGCGGGAGAGCTTATTGAAACCGTGAGAAATGTCGGTTACAGGATGTGTTCCGATGTATAAGAAAATTTATCGCAGTATGCGCTTTGTGGCGCTGCTGACATTGGTTGTTACAAGTATTTTGATAATGTCCGCCGCTTACACAACGATTGATTCCGAGCTGCGGCGCGAATTGCGCAGTGAAACGAAAACCTGCGCGGCAATGCTTGAGAATTACGGAAACGCTTCGGAAGCGGCGAAGAAAAACAGCGTAAACGGCATGGGTAGAAGCGTTCACAAAAATCTGCTATAATTTTT
>CAJJUC010000137.1 GCA_905195005.1 uncultured Eubacteriales bacterium
TGAGCAGATGGAGCTTGAATTTTTCTGCAAGCCCGGCACAGACCTTGAATGGTTTGCATACTGGAAGGATTACTGCAAAAACTTCCTGCTTTCGCTCGGCATGAAAGAAGAAAATATCCGTCTGCGTGACCACAGCCCCGAGGAGCTGAGCCATTATTCCAATGCAACCACCGACATTGAGTTTCTGTTCCCGTTCGGCTGGGGCGAGCTTTGGGGTGTTGCCGACAGAACCGACTTTGACCTTACGCAGCACCAGAATCACAGCGGTGAAAGCATGGAATATATCGACACGGTTACAAATGAAAGATACGTTCCCTATGTTATCGAGCCGTCGCTCGGTGCAGACCGCGTTGCGCTGGCGCTTCTGTGCGACGCTTACGATGAGGAAACAATCGCCGAGGGTGACACAAGAGTTGTTCTTCATCTCTCCCCCGTTCTTGCGCCGGTTAAGGCTGCGGTTCTTCCGCTTTCCAAAAAGCTCGGCGATAAGGCAGGCGAGGTTTACAGCGAGCTTATCAAAAAATACCCCTGCGAATATGACGATGCAGGTTCAATCGGCAAGCGTTACCGCCGTCAGGATGAAATCGGAACGCCCGTTTGCATCACGGTTGACTTTGACACACTTGAGGACGGCTGCGTGACGGTGCGCGACCGTGACACCATGGAGCAGAAGCGCATTAAGATTGAAGAGCTTGACGCTTTCATGGCTGAAATGCTGGAGTTTTAAATTATGAATGCCGAAAAAATTATCCGCAATCGGTTTATACAGCCGTTTGTCGGGAAAACATCAAATAATGTCGGAGCGGAGCTTGAATATCCGCTGACAAACGAATCGGGCGGCGATATTGACGTTGAGTTTGCCGCTTCCGTTCTGAAGCATTTTGAAGCACACGGTTTTCACTGTGTGCTTTTCGGCACGCACGGCGAAAAGCTTTTCATGGAAAATGATGACGGTGACTGTGTGAGCTTTGACAATTCCTATAACAATTTCGAATTTTCAATGCAGTACGGCGACAATCTCTGCGCAATTTACGACCGTTACCGCCGTTTGTTTGACGAGGCGCAGAATTACTTTGCAAGGGAATCGCACTCGCTTATCGGGCGCGGAACGAATCCGAATTTTCACAATATTTCCGTCAACCATGTTCCGTTTGCAACGTACGACATGGTGCGCGGTTTCCTGCATGATTTTCCCGGGGCGCACGGCTATCCCGATTTCCCGGCGTTTCTTTCCTCCGTTCAGACGCATCTCGATGTAAGCGCGGATATACTGCCGTGCATGTATACGCTTTTCACACGGCTTGACTTTGTCCGCGCGCTGCTTTTTGCAAATTCGCCCGATTTTGACGGACGCGGTTATCGCATTTTCCGCGATTATCTTTGGGAAAAGAGCGGCTTTTCCAATTGCCCCGGCATAACGGGCAAGGTGGACGAAAGCTTTGAAACTGTTGACGACATTGTTTCGTTCTTTTTGAAAAAGGGAATGTTTAACAGAATCAGAAACGGAAAATACGAATATTTCAAGCCCGTGCCGATAAAAGAGTATTTTGAAAATCCGAAGTACGGCGCACGTGCCGAAGATGTCGAATGTTACCTTTCGTTCCGCTCGGTTGAAATTACAAGCCGCGGCACGCTTGAAGTGCGCGGTGACTGCACTCAGCCGCTTGACCGCCCGTTTTCACCGCCGGCGTTCAACCTCGGAATACTGAACAACGCGCAGGCGGCAAAGGCGCGGCTTAACCGCTTTTTTGAGGATAACCCTACCGAACTCACAAATTCCGAGCTTCGCAATATTGTTGCGGAGGGCGGAGATTTGGATAAAATCGCACCCGAGCGCGAGCGCGGAAAGCTGCTTTCGGACATGGCGGATATTTCACACACGGCGTTGAAAAAACGCGGCAAAGGCGAAGAAAAGCTTTTAATATTAGCATAAAAACATGCTGTCCCCAAATGCGATTTCATTTGGGGGCAGCATGTTTTTACTATGTCATATTAATGCGCTTTTTTATATTTCTCCTGCGCTTTGCAAGCTTTTTTGCCGCAAGGCGTATTTTTCCGGTCAAAAAGACGCGCAGCCGTTTAAGCAGAGCAAAGCCCTTGTGAAACGGGATTGCCGCCAATCGCACAACCGCCGCAATCGGCTTAATTATAACCGTTACAAAAAGCTTGTGCAGTGCGCAAAACATCTGCATCACGAATCTGCTCAGCAGCGCGCAGTACATCAGCGCACCTGCCGCCGCGCCGAGCAGCTCAAAGTAACGCACCTGTCCGAAATTTTTCCAAAAACCGACTGTAATCGCTGTCGCTGCACACACCGCGGTGAAAAGCATATCCTGAAACGCCGTGCGCACCGCGCCGCTGCCGTAAACGCGCCTTATGCTCCGCTGAAAATCAAAAAAAATTCCGCAGCCTATCCCGGCAAGTATGCTCAGCAGAAAAACCGTCATCTGCTGCGATGATGATACCGTCATTTAAGCACCCTTCTCAGAAAGCCCTCTTTTTCGTGCTTGCCGTCAGCGTATATGCAGCCGTTGATTCCGCCCTCGATGAACGCCTCGCCGCTTTCCGCACTGAGTTTTTTAACGCGCATGTCACTCCCTGTCACGGTCAGCGTTCCGTCGGGCGTCAGAAGTATTATTTTATCCGTGTCAAAGCTTTCAACATCGGTTATTCCCGAAACGCTCATATTCTGCCTGTTTTCTATTATAATATTACCCTTTTTCTTCGGAGAAATCTGTTTTTCTTCCATTGATAAGCCCTCCCTCAGAACAATTATATTCGCTTCCGGGGAGGGCTATTCTTTTATTTACTTTGAAAGTATCTTTTTGAGGAACATTCCCGTATAAGACTTATCATTCTCCGCAACCTCTTCGGGCGTTCCGCAGGCAACAAGCGTGCCGCCGTTTTCGCCGCCCTCCGGTCCGAGGTCGATGATATAGTCCGCCGTCTTAATGACATCAAGATTATGCTCAATTACAAGAACCGTGTTTCCGCCTTCGACAAGGCGCTCAAGCACCTCAATCAGCTTATGAACATCGGCGCTGTGAAGTCCCGTTGTCGGCTCATCGAGAATATATATCGTTTTGCCGGTGCTTCTTTTGCTCAGCTCCGTTGCCAGCTTAACGCGCTGCGCCTCGCCGCCTGAAAGTGTTGTCGATGACTGACCGAGCTTTATATATCCAAGCCCGACGTCCTGCATGGTTTGTATTTTATTCTTTATTTTCGGAATTGAAGCAAAGAACTCAAGCGCTTCGTCAACTGTCATATCCAGAACATCATATATATTTTTGCCCTTAAAGGTTACATCGAGCGTTTCGCGGTTATATCGCTTGCCCTTGCAGACCTCGCACGGAACATACACATCGGGAAGAAAGTGCATTTCTATTTTTATAATGCCGTCGCCGCTGCATGATTCGCATCTACCTCCGCGCACATTAAAGCTGAACCGCCCGGCATTGTAGCCGCGCGCCTTTGCCTCCGCAGTTTGCGCAAAAAGCTCGCGTATGTCGCCGAAAACGCCCGTGTAAGTGGCAGGATTTGACCGCGGCGTTCTTCCTATCGGGGACTGATCGATTGCAATAACCTTGTCAAGAAAATCCGTTCCCTCAATAGCTTTACATTTCCCCGGAATCATCTTCGCACGGTTCAGCCTGCACGCAAGATGCTTATACAAAATCTCGTTAATGAGCGAGCTTTTACCGCTGCCCGAAACGCCCGTCACGCACACGAACTGACCGAGCGGAATTTCCACACTGATATTTTTAAGGTTGTTCTCCTTTGCTCCGATAACCTTCAGCACGCGCTCCGTTCTTTCGCGGCGGCGCTTCGGAACTTCGATTTTCTTCCGTCCGCTGAGGTAGTCGCCGGTTATCGATTCGCGGCACTGCATGATTTCCTCCGCCGTTCCGCAGGCAACTATTTCTCCGCCGTTCACCCCTGCACCCGGACCGACGTCCACAATGCAGTCGGCTTCAAGCATTGTTTCCTCATCATGCTCAACCACAATTAACGTATTCCCCATATCGCGCAAATTCTTGAGCGCCGCAATCAGCTTGCCGTTATCGCGCTGGTGCAGCCCGATGCTCGGCTCGTCAAGGATATACAAAACTCCCATAAGCCCCGACCCGATTTGCGTTGCAAGGCGGATTCGCTGCGCCTCGCCGCCGGAAAGCGTTCCGGCAGAACGCGACATTGTGAGATATTCCAGCCCGACATTTTCAAGGAATTTAAGTCTTGCAAAAATTTCCTTGAGTATCTGTTCCGCAATGACCGAATCCTTTTTCCCGAATTTAAGCCCCGCGAAAAACTTCACCGCTTTTGTTACCGACAGATTGCACACCTCGTCAATATTTTTTCCGCCGACGGTTACCGCAAGACTTTCGCGGCGCAGTCTTTTTCCCTTGCAGGCGTCGCACGGAATTTCCCTCATAAGGCTTTCAATGTCAGCCTTTGCCCACTCGCTTGTCGTTTCGTCGTAGCGGCGCTGAAGATTGTTCACCAAGCCCTCAAACGGCGTTCTGTAAACGGTGCTCCGCCCGTTTCTCCTGTACTCAATCTCGATTTCTTCGCCGTTTGTGCCGAAAAGAATTATATCGATAATATTCTGCGGCAGTTTTTTCACGGGGACGTCAAGACTGAAATTATACTTTTTCGCCAGTGCGCGGTAATACGCATTTGCAACGCTTTCCTCCTTGTCGGGAGCGCGCCATCCGCTGACATGAAACGCCCCCTCCATAACCGACAGCTCATCGCTGACAAGCACAAGCGACGGATCGATTCTTTTCAGCGCTCCGATACCCGAGCACTTCGGGCACGCGCCGAACGGACTATTGAATGAAAACATTCTCGGCGAAAGCTCCTCAAGGCTTATTCCGCAGTCCTCGCAGGCATAGTTCTGACTGAACGAGAAAACCTCCTCGCCGCACAGAACCGCGCAAAGCCCGTTTGCAAGATGCAGCGCCGTTTCAAGCGAATCGGCAAGGCGTTTGCGGATATCTCCGCGCAGCACAAGCCTGTCAACAACGATTTCAATGCTGTGCTTTTTCTGCTTGTCAAGATCAATTTCCTCGCTTAAATCGTATATTATACCGTCAACGCGAACGCGGACATAACCGCTTTTTCTTGCGTTTTCGAATATTTTTCTGTGCTCGCCCTTTTTCGCGCGGATAACGGGCGCAAGAATCTGAATGCGGCTCTCCTCCGGCATTGCAAGCACGCGGTCAACAATCTGGTCGATTGACTGGCGGTTTATGACCTTTCCGCATTTCGGGCAGTGCGGAACGCCCACGCGTGCAAACAAAAGCCTTAAATAGTCGTAAATTTCCGTAACCGTTCCGACGGTTGAACGCGGATTTTTATTCGTTGTTTTCTGGTCAATGCTGATTGCCGGGCTGAGACCCTCGATATAGTCAACATCCGGCTTTTCCATCTGACCGAGGAACTGGCGCGCATATGATGAAAGCGATTCCACATAGCGCCGCTGCCCCTCAGCAAAAATCGTGTCGAATGCAAGCGAGGTTTTTCCGCTGCCCGAAAGCCCCGTGAACACAACAAGCTTATCGCGCGGAATTTCAAGGTCAACGTTTTTTAAATTATTCTCTCTTGCTCCTTTTATAATAATATTTTTCATATCTTATCCTTCAACCTCTTTATTTTATCGCGGATTTTCGCCGCGTCCTCAAAGCGGAGCTCGTCCGCCGCACGGCGCATTTCGTCCTCAAGCTTTATAAGAACCTTTTCTGCGTTGTTTACAGTCTTTTCTTCCTCTTCCTCATGCGTTGCCGCAATCACATCTCCGATATTTTTAACAATACCCTTCGGCGTTATTCCGTGCTCCTCATTGTAACGCTGCTGAATAGCGCGGCGGCGTTCGGTTTCATCGATGGCGCGGCGCATGGAATCCGTAACCGTGTCGGCATACATAATAACCTGTCCGTTGACATTACGCGCCGTTCTGCCGATTGTCTGAATCAGCGAGGTTTCACTGCGCAGAAAGCCCTCCTTATCCGCGTCAAGAATTGCCACGAGTGACACCTCCGGAATGTCAAGCCCCTCGCGCAGAAGATTTATCCCGACAAGCACATCAAACACGCCGAGGCGCAAATCGCGCACAATCTCCATTCGCTCAATCGTTTCAACATCTGAATGCATATATTTCACCTTAACGCCCATCGTTCTCAGATAATCTGTCAAATCCTCCGCCATTTTCTTTGTCAGCGTTGTAACAAGCACGCGCTCATGCTTATCTGCCCGCGCATAAATTTCAGTCAGTAAATCGTCAATCTGTCCTTTTACCGGGCGCACAAGCACCTGCGGGTCAAGCAGTCCCGTCGGGCGGATGACCTGCTGCGCCACGTTTTCCGAATGTTCCTTTTCATAATCTGCCGGTGTTGCGCTGACGAATATCACCTGGTTTATCCGCTGCTCAAATTCCTCAAAATTCAGCGGTCGGTTATCGTATGCCGACGGCAGACGAAAGCCGTAGTCTATAAGATTTTTCTTTCTCGCCCGATCTCCGCCGTACATGC
>CAJJUC010000138.1 GCA_905195005.1 uncultured Eubacteriales bacterium
GCCGCCGGTGTAAAGCTCGGCGCCGCCTCAAGCAGCAAAATGCCCGATGTGCTCAATCCGCCGACAACTGTTACATACAAACCCGTTCCGCCGTCCTTGTCACACAGGATTATGTCGAGTTCGCCGCTTATCGCCGCCTGTATGTCAGCCTTTGAAAGCGGTTCCTTAACCGTCAGCTTGTAGCCGCTCGTCACGCCCACGTCCGGGGTCGTTCCGCTTGCCGCACTGTACGATGAAACGGTAAACTTAAGCGTGGGATTGAAAATCTTTGCCTCGCTCGTTTCAACAAAGCGCACATTTTCAATCTTTCCGATTTCGCCCTGATAAATTCCCTCGGGATCTGAATATGTTTTAACGTTAACCCACTTCGGATCGCTCATCAAATCGTATGCTGCGTCCGGATGGATAATCCCCACATAGCTTCCGTTGATCGGCTCTGCGTTCTGCGTCTTAAGGTATCGCACCGCGCGGCGGATTGCGTCCACCGTCAAATAATGATTGCCCGATGCCGCGCCGCCCACAAGCTCGCAGCGCTCCGAAACGTCACCCTCGGCATACTGCACGTTTGTACCGCCCGAAAGCACCTCGCGCGTAATCGTGTCAAGCGTTCTGCCCGCCTGTCCGCCGAGCACCTTCGTTGCCTGCACCAGGTTGTTGTCAATCGCCGCCAAAAGCAAAATGTCGGATAATTCAATGTATCCGCCGTATTGCTTCACCTCTGCCGAAACCGTACCCATGTTCAGCTTCTGTCCGCGCGGCGTCACACCCTCGGCAAGCGGCGTTGTCATTTTCGGAAGCGGATCGTACTTCCTGAACTCAATCACCTTGCCGTTGTTTTTCGGGATCGGCCGCTTCTGCCCGAACTGGTCGTGCACAAGCTTCGGCTCTGCCATGTCGATAAGATAATCCGAGTAATACTGCTTCATCTCCTGCGAAAGTCCGCCGCCCTCGTCATACGGCGAATTCACCCCCGACTGTGCATTCGTGTATCCCACCGTGGTATTCACAACGGTGTCCGCGCCCGATGCAAAGCGCTGTAAATTTAATTTAAACATATCTGTTTCTCCTTTCTCACAAAACAATTTTTTCTCCTCTTGCAACTCTCCGGGCAATTTCCTGGCGGTCCTTTTTTGTGAAAGATTTAACATCACTCTTAACAACAACGCCGCTCCCCGCGCCCAGTCCGTTCTCGGTCGGGCGCGCCGCTCTCGCGCTCACGCTTTTTGCAACCTTTTCCGCTGCCGCCGCTTCCGCCGCCTGCGAAATCTCGTCAAAATGCGTTATCCTGTATGCGTCAAGCATCGATATCGCGTATTGCGGATTTTTCGTCATAATCAGCGATCGGAACTGCGGATTTCTCAGCTCCTCGTCAAGGCTGAAATCTCCGTAAACGCTTCGCACGCTTTCCGCTTCACGCGTCCAGTCGGCATATTGTCTTTCTGCGGCGCGCACCTGCTGCATTTGCTGCTGCACCTCGCGCACGCTCTTGTTTTCTTCGCGCAGCCGTTCAAGCTCCAAAAATGTTTCCGGATCCATTCCCGCAGCCACCGCCGCGCCCGACACTGCCTCCTCGCTGTTGAAAAACGATTCAAGCTCTCCGATATCTTTCTTTCCGTAGCGCGCGCAAAGCCTTTTCACAAGCGCGCTCTCCTGTGCATGCGCACTGTTTTTCTCGGCGATTCTGCGCTGAACAATCCCGTTCACGCGCTCGTTAAATTCGTTTCTGAATTTTCCCCCGATGAGGTCGTCAAAGCTTTCCGCGCCGTTTTCCCCGGCGTTTTCTTCCCCGTCATTTTCAGCCGTTTGCACGTCGGGATTTTCTCCCTCCGCATTTTCTTCCGTCCCGACGGCGGACTCTTCGGCAGCCGGCTGCCTGCCGTATAAAACTTTTACGTCCGTTTGCGGCTGGGCGCTCGCCGCGCTTACGCCCGCATCTCCCGCTCCGTCCGCACCGCCGCCCGCGCCGATTGCGAACCTCTGCAGGTCAATGCTTCCTTCAGAGTGTTTATTTATCATCTCACTCACTCCTCTCATGTTTAATTATACTGCACCTTTAAAATCCTGTAAACTTTTTGCACGCTGTAAAGGCTTGCCACCTTTAAAACCGAATCGCTAAGCAGCAGAAGCGTTGTTCGGAATCGAACGGATTATGTTCTTTTGGAGTCAAAAGAACCAAAAACGCGGGGATTCCGATTTCCCCGCACCCCTCGGCATAAGAGAGCTGACCTCTTATGCCTGAACGGTCTCACAGGAGTGAAACCTGTAACCGACGTGCGCTGTCGGTAAGTAAGCGGTTTTGTTTTGCGGCTTCTGTGCTCCGCTCCGCGTGATGTGATTGTGCCGTGTGCGGCGGAGTGCGGTATTTGCACAAAATGCGAACAACGTGCCTCTGCTCCGGCTGCGCATGGCGAAGCCTTAAAACAGCAGCAGAGTGCGTGGGGACAACAGAGTGCGAAAAAGCCGCTGCCGCCCGAACATTAAACATTTTTAGTTGCCGCCTTTGCAAGCTTCTCCGCCGCCGTTTTCTGCTTCTCTGTCGGCGCGGCGGAAGCGCCGCCGCCCGGCTGCACGGCTGTCTGCGGCTGCGTTCGGATTCCCGTCAGCATTTGCTGAAGCTGTGCGTTCTGCTGCTGAAGCGCCGTCAGCTGATTATAAAGCGTCTGCCCCTGCAAAATGTATTCCTCAACGTCCTTTTTTCCCTCAAAATCCATCATGCGTATTGCCGCCTCCGCCGCCTGTGCATTCTGCGGATTAAAAAATCCCGCATTGTAAAGATTTATCGCCGTTTCATTCTGCGAAAGCGTTGAAAACGGATTATGCTTCTGCGCCCTGATTTTAATGTCAAACACAGGCTCGCGGAAAAGCTCCTCTCCTCCGACATTTCCCATGCTCTGCGGCTTAAGCGCGTCATTGCTGAACCGAACGTATTTCGCACCTGCGCCCTCCTCGCCCGTTATCCGAAAGCAGCGCCTTTCATCGTAAAACTGCCGCATTCTGCCTATTATTTTTTCCGCAATTCTCACATAACACCTGTATGACGCGTTTATCATATCGCGGCTCGTTTTGTTGCCTGCTTCCTGCAGCGTTGCGATAGCCGCGCCGCTCGTCACACCGCTTGCCGTGCTCCCCTGGGAAAAATCGCGGTTCGAGCTTGTTTCTTTCATCTCGTCAATTTTGTTTTGTCTGAAATTCGCCACAAATCCGCTCATCGGATTAAGCACGATTTGCTTTATTTTTCTGTCGTCCACCTCACTTGCCACATGCACAAGCGGCTTTCTCCAGTCAAGAAATTCGTCCTCGCTCACGCCTGCGCCCTCTTTCACGAAAAAGCGCGGACTTGCCGCCATAACCGCCGTTTTCAGTATCGCACCGTCAAGCTCGTCGATTGACAGCTGCGCGTCCTTGCATACCGACACAATCCCAAAGCCTATCGGCGTTCCCTCCTCCGGGTAAAGCACGTCAAAATCAATCGGATACATTCCGTCATCATACCATCCGCGGCTTTCGTATTCCTTTTCGTTTTCGCTTGCGAAAAGCACTTCATTTTCGGCAAATTTGCAATAGTGCAGCACCGTCCTGCCGCTTTTATCGGTTTTTTTGTAGTACCAGTCAACAACAAGCGTCTTGTCGTCCACGCGCACCGCGTCGTCAAAGCGGTATGTTTCAAGCTCTGCACTCGCTCCGCTGCCGCCCGTTATTTTTGCCGAAGGATACCTCGCGCGGAGGTCCTCTGTCGGCACAAGGTCAACTATGAAAATATTTCTGCTCTTTTGAATATCCGTCACTCCCGGTTCCCAAAAAATATTCAAAAGGTCAATGCGCGTCACCAAAACATCGCCCAGTCCGTTCTGCGCCGCACTGTCCCAAAACACTCCGTATGCCGCGCAGCCGTGCTTAAGCTTGTACCACCAGTTCGCGCTGTATATTTCTTCAAAGCCGTTGCGCTCCATTATCACCGGAACAATCTCCGTCAGAAGCTGTGCCGACTCCTCGTCCGACTGTTCTCTCGGCAGGCATCTTATCTCCGGATAGCTGTCCATCGCGTCCGCATGCTTGTTGCATATCGAATTGAACATCCAGCCGCTTGTCGGGCGCGTTTTTTCGTCCTTTCCGCGCAGCTGCTCCCAGTGCCGCCGCTTCCAAAATTCTTCCTCCGTCACAATGCGGCTTTCAAGGTGCTTTTTCCCGTCCTTGTATTGCCTGAGAATTGCCCTCGCCTCCGCAATTTTGTTCTTCGTTATCTTTTTCACCGTAATTCCTCCCTCATTCCTAATTCCTCATTCCTCATCACCGCCACCATGAATACGGCTTCACCTCCGGCTGCGTTTCAAGCGGATTAAACTCCGCCTTTCTTCCCGGGGGCGCTTTCGGCGGATTAATCGGCCGTGCCATCGCAACATAGCGTACCTCATCGTATATGTGATCCTCTCCGTCCGTGTCAATGTCCTCAACGTCCGTCATCGAGTAAACAAGCTGCGGAATCGTCCGTATAAAATTCTTGCACGTATCGAAAACATAAAGCATCGGAATCCCGTTTTCATCAAACGAAAGCCTGTTATGCATCTGCATCTTTCCGGCAAGACGAGTGTTGTCGCCCGGTTCAAAATATACTCCCGCGCGCTCCATCATCGCTGCCACGCTTTCGCCGCGGCTCTCGTCAAATATGGACGGATCGGCAATCCCCGTCACGCGTTTTCCGCGCAGATTAATATCCTCGTTTTCAATCTCGCGGATTTTCCCTGCAATAACCGTCGGCTCCCACTTAACGCCCTCGTTCGGGATTCCCGTGCAGCCGTAAAGCTCGCGCACGCGGTACATTCTCCCGTCATGATCGATTGCATACCACCCCACCGAAAACGGCTTTGAATATCCGAAATCGAATCCTCTGTATATCCTCCATGACTCCGGCACCCGAAACGGCTTTATAACGTGCGTGTTCACTCTCGTTTCGTATCCGTCGGGATTGTTCCGCCACTGCGTGAACACCTGCCCCGAAAAGCTGTCCCAATCTCCGTATAAAAGCGCCTTTTTCTCATTTTCGGGAAGCGCCGCAAGCCTTGTTATGTATTCCGGGTCGTTCTCCATCAGCTTTTGATTGTCAAACACCGTTGACGGCACAAAAATCCTGCTCCGCCACTTTGTCACGGTCTTTCCGTCCGGCGCCCTGTAGCTTATTTTGTCCCATATCGGCGTCAGCGGCGGCGCCGCCGTTATAAAGCGTTCCTTCACCCAACCGTGCCCCACTCCCCCGGGGTTCGCCTGCGCGCGTATGTAGCAGCGCGTTCCGCTGCCGTTTGGTCTGTTTCTTGAAAATAAATAGCTGTATTCGTCCCATGTAAAATGCGTCAGCTCGTCAAAATCTATAAAGTCATACCGCTTGCCCTGGTAATTCGTCCTGTCCTTTGTGTATTGCATCGCCCCGAAATATATCTTTGCACCGCTCGGGAAGCTCCAGCAGTGCTTCTGGTCGTTGTATCTCGCTTTCGGAAACGCCGCATTGTATATCTCACGGCTTCTGTCAATCAGCTCCGAAAGCTGGGGGTATGTTTTTCTCAGAATCAGCCCCCTGTAATGCGGAATATACACCTGCCTCAGCGCCTCGGCAAGCGCACAGTCGCTCTTTCCGCCGCCTGCCGCTCCGCCGTAAAGCGCCTCATCCTCTCCGCGCTCCATGAAAAGCCGCTGCTTCGGCTGCGGCGTCCATATAACATTTTTCATTTCTCCGCCTCCGTCCTGTGCTCCTCCGCCTCCGCTTCAATCGGCGGCTCGCTTTTCTTAAGCGGCGCAAGCATCACAACGCCGCACCCCTCCGAATCCGTTTCCTCGCCTCCCGGCTGCGTCTGCCACCTGTCGGGTTGCCTGTTTATCAGCCAGAACTTCTGTGCGTTGCTGTCCGCCGGCACGTGAATTTCCTCCGAAACCTCAACAATCTCCTCGCATTCTTCAACCTTCCTGCCGTTTTCGTATCTGATTCTGCGCACCTTCATCGGCTTTTTTATAATCGCGTTGTAGCCCATGCATTTTTTGAACAGCGCCCCCTCAACGTTTTCGTCAGCCTCCGCGCAGCCGCGCGCGCAACTGTCCGAAATGTCCTGGCTTTTGTTGATCCATTCGTAAAGCGTCGAGCGGCTTATTCCCATCATTTCGGCAATCTCGCGCATCGCAAGCCCCTTTGCCGCCCATGCCTGAAGCTTGTCCAGATTCTCTTTTCTGCACCACCATTTAATTCCGTGCCGCCGCTGTGCCATATTGTTTTCACCCTCTCATCGCATTTTTATTGTATCTCACTCTCTCAATCCTGTAAACTTTTCTCCGCGCGGTAAAATCACGCACAAAAAAACAGCGGCATAATAAACGCCACTGTTTTCTTCCGCTCCGCTGCCGTTTTGCGGCTTCCGTAAAGCGCAGCCGGAGCATGAGGCACGTTGTAAGTAGTTTGACTATAAACTGCATACAGTCGCGCACGGCACAATCACATC
>CAJJUC010000139.1 GCA_905195005.1 uncultured Eubacteriales bacterium
CAGCTTTTCGCTTTCCGTTTCGGCAAGCCGCTGAACCGGCACGCCCGTCCAGCTTGAAATAACCTCGGCAATCTCCTCTGCGCCGATTTGCGCCGAAGCATGTGCGGCGCTGCTTTTCCAGCCCTCGCGCTTTTTCTCAAGCTCGTCACGCAGGGCATGTTCGCGGTCACGCAGGGAAGCCGCCTTTTCGAAATCCTGTGTTTTAACGGCATCCTGTTTGTCATGAACAACCTCGTCAAGCTTTTTTTCAAGCTCTTTTACCTCCGGCGGGGCGGTCAGCGCACCCAGGCGAACGCGGCTGCAAGCCTCGTCAACAAGGTCAATCGCCTTATCGGGAAGAAATCTGTCCGTTATATAGCGGTCACTGAGCTTTGCGGCAGCTTCAATTGCTTCGTCCGTTATTTTAACGCCGTGATGCGCTTCGTACTTTTCCCTGATTCCCTTTAATATCGAAACGGTTTCCGAAACGGACGGCTCTCCAACGGTGACAGGCTGAAAGCGCCGTTCGAGCGCCGCGTCCTTTTCAACATATTTTCTGTACTCGTTCAGCGTTGTTGCGCCAATCATCTGCAGCTCACCGCGCGCGAGCGACGGCTTGAGAATATTCGCCGCGTCAATCGCTCCCTCGGCAGCGCCTGCGCCGATAATCGTGTGCATTTCATCGACAAACAGAATAACATTGCCGGCACGGATAATTTCCTCCATTGCCTTTTTCAGCCGCTCCTCAAATTCGCCGCGGTACTTTGCGCCTGCAACCACGCTTGAAAGGTCGAGCGAAAACACGCGCTTATCCTTAAGCAGCTCCGGCACATTTCCTGCCGCAATCTCCTGCGCAAGCCCCTCCGCAACGGCTGTTTTGCCGACGCCCGGCTCCCCGAGCAGAACGGGATTGTTTTTTGTTCTGCGCGAAAGAATCTGGATAACGCGCTCAATCTCCTTTTCCCTGCCTATAACGGGGTCAAATTTTCCGCTTTTTGCAAGCTCCGTAAGGTCGCGCCCGAAGTTATTCAGGGTCGGCGTTCCTCCGTCTGCCTTTTTTGCTTCCGCTGCGGACGGCGCTTCCTCCGCAAGCATTTGCGAAAGCTCGCGGTAAAGATTCTGCGACGCGCCGAACGCCGTCAGCAGCTTAAATGCAGCGCTGTCATATTCGCGCGCAAGCGCAAGCAGAATATGCTCCGTTCCTATATATGCGCTGCCGTGCTTGTGCGCCTCCGTAAGGCTGTTCTGAAGGCAGCGCTGTGTGCGCGGAGTGAATCCGGCGAAATTGCCGCCCGTCATGATTGACGAATTAATCGCTATTATTTTTTCGCGGAGCTTATCCTCCGTCATACCAAGCTCCGAAAGATATTTTGCCGCAAAGCCCGAGCCCTCCGAAAGCAAGCCGAATAAAAGATGCTCCGTGCCGACATAGCTGCAGCCGGTGCTTTGTGCACATTCCTGCGCAAGGCTTATCGCCCGCTGCGCTTTTTGTGTGAATCTGTTTTCTGCCATATATTATTCCTCCTTTGCGGATAGTATATTTTGCAAAAGCTGCGCGCGCTTCATTCCAAGCTCCTCCTCCGAAAGCTCGCCCTCCGAAAGTGCAAGCGTTGCCGGGAGCGTGTCAAAAAATGCGTTTCTCAGCGCGGCAGTGTGTATATTCTTTATTATGCCTGAATTTGCACCGAGGCAAACATAGCTTATCAAATCGGCAGCTTCGCTGCTTGAAAGCGTGCAGGCATATTTCAAAATTCCGAGACTGCGCATGCACTTATCGCGCAGCTCAATGCCGTTTTGTTCGAAAAGTGCGGCGCTTATTCTGCGCTCCTCGCTTATCAGTCCGCAAACGGCGGCTGAAAAGCGCGAAATGATTTCCTCCTCGCTTACGCCGAGTGTTATTCTGTTCGACAGCTGAAAAAATGCTCCGCTTGCCTTTGACCCCTCTCCGTAAAGACCGCGAACCGTCATTCCGAGGTTTGCCGCCCAGCTTAAAAGCTCATTCACGCTGTGCGAAACGCTGATTGCCGGAAGGTGAAGCATGACCGACGCGCGGAGACCCGTTCCGATATTTGTCGGGCACGCTGTGAGATAGCCGAACTCACCGTCGCAGTCGAACGGCAGGCTTTCGTTAATGATCGCTTCAAGCTTCTTTGCCTTGTCGTATGCCGCGCCGGGGTCAAGTCCCGGAGCAAAAACCTGAATGCGCAGATGATCCTCTTCGTTTATCATAACCGAAACCGTTCGGTCACGGCTGATTGCCGCTGCCGACGGAACGGGAGACGCTGCCAGCTCAGCGCTTATAAGATGCCTTTCGATAAGCGACTGTTTCAGCCGCTCTGACATGTTTTTTGTTTCATATAAGGTAAGCTCTTTTCCAAGCTCCGAACGGTTGAGCGCTGCCCAAACATCTTCAATGATTTTCTGCGCGCCGTCTGCCGTCTGCTTTTTCGGGTACGCAAGCCTTTTTATGTTCCGCGCAATGCGCACGCGCGTTGTCACTGCAATATCGCTTTCATTTTCACGGTTCATCATGCTTTGCACCCTCCTTTTCCAGTGCACGCAGCTCATCGCGCAGGGCTGCGGCTTCCTCAAATTTTTCCTCTTCAACGGCTTCGTTCATGCGGCGGCGCAGCTCATCCGCACGGTCGTGTGCCTGCTGCGCCGAGCTTGCCTTGCCCGTGTGGCGCGCAGTTCCGTGAATTTTCCTAAGCATTGCTTTTGCCTGACCGCGGAATACCGAGTAGCACGTTCCGCAGCCTGCCCTGCCGCTGCGCATAAACTCATCAAGCGTTGTTTTGCACACCGGGCATTCAGCACCGCGGCTGCTCTGCGGCGCAAAGCTCAGAAGCGAGCCGAAATTATCAAAAACCGATTCCTGTGCCGCGCACTGCGAGCATATGCTGACCGAGCTTTTCTGCCCGTTTATTATTTGCGTGTACATAACGGTTGCGGGGTTTTTTCCGCATCTTTCACACAGCATGTTAATCATCTCCCGAAAATATTCAATATCATATTCTTTAAAATAACGGCGCGCACACCATCGCGCACTGACGAGGGCAGTGCAAGCGAGCTGTCGCTTACCGCGCCGAGCATAAGGTGCGCTTCGCGCTCGGAGATATATTCATAATCAAGCAGATTCTGAATAAACACAACCGCCGTCCGGTACGAAAGCTCAGCCCCGATTGCATTTACAAGATGCATCGGATAGTTATCGCCGTCCGTTGAAACGCTGCTTATGCGAACGCCCCCTCCGCCGCCGCGGCGGCTTTCAATCATGTATCCGCGCTCAGGCGTAAATCGCGTTTGAATCACATAATTAATCTGGCTCGGCACGCAGTTGAGCTTGCCTGCAAGAGTGTTCCGCCTTATAACAACGCTGCCGCCCGAATCGCGAAGCATCTGCAAAAGCAGTTTTTCAATTGAATCCGACATACTCACCGATTAACACCCCCGTTTCGATAATTTGACTTTGACTTTCTTTGACCTTTACTTAATAATATCACTTCCCACCTTCATTGTCAAGAGAAAAATTTGCCGAAATTACGGCATTTGTCAAAAAAATGTAGACATCGCGGTGAAACTGTGATAATATATAAGATAGTTTTGTGCCGAAAGGAGAGCGGAATATGGGAATCAAGGGAATTATATTCATGCTTGCCGCGCTTTGCGGCCTGCTGATAAATTATTTTCCGAAAAAAACCGCGGCAATTTTTCTGCGAGTCTGTGAAGCGGACTATAAGTGCATACTGAAAATCAAAATTGCCGGGCTGGTTATCGTGTTTGCCGCAATTCTGCTTCTGATGCTGCTCGGCAAATAATTCACTGTCCGACAGATAATTAATTCGATGAAAGGATTGAAATATATTGAAGAATCTCGAAAAAACGTACAACCCCTCCGAGATTGAGGACAAGCTGTACAAAAAATGGATGGACGGAGGATATTTTCACTCCGAGCCCGATTCAAAGAAAGAGCCTTACACGATAGTTATACCGCCGCCCAATGTTACGGGTCAGCTGCACATGGGACACGCCCTTGACGAAACACTTCAGGATATTCTGATTCGCTACAAGAGAATGCAGGGCTACAATGCGCTTTGGATTCCCGGAACGGATCACGCCGGAATCGCAACGCAGATAAAGGTTGAGGAGGATTTGCGCGTCAATGAGGGGCTTACACGTTATGACCTCGGGCGTGAAAAATTCCTTGAGCGCGTGTGGGACTGGAAGGAGAAATTCGGCAGCAGAATCATCAATCAGATTAAAAAGCTCGGCTGCTCGTGCGACTGGGACAGAGAGCGCTTTACAATGGACGAGGGCTGTTCAAAGGCTGTCCGTGAGGTTTTCGTAAACCTTTATAACAAGGGGCTTATTTACCGTGGAAACAAAATCATCAACTGGTGCCCGAGCTGCGCAACGGCGCTTTCAGACGCGGAGGTTGAGTATACCGATCAGCCGGGGCATTTCTGGCATGTAAGATATAAAATGTCCGATTCGGACAATTATATCATCGTTGCAACGACGCGCCCCGAAACAATTCTCGGCGATACGGCGATTGCAGTTAATCCCGAGGACGAACGTTACGCGGACTTTGTGGGCAAAACATGCATTCTTCCGCTTGTGGGCAGGGAGATTCCGATTGTTGCCGATGAATATGTTGAAAAGGATTTCGGAACGGGCGCCGTTAAAATTACGCCCGCGCACGACCCCAACGACTTTGAGGTCGGCATGCGCCACAATCTTCCCGTTATCAACGTGATGAACAGCGACGCAACGATTAATGCAAACGGCGGAAAATACGAGGGCATGGATCGTTACGAAGCGCGAAAGGCAATTGTTGACGATCTTGACAAATGCGGCGCGCTTGTTAAGATTGAGGATTATTCGCACAATGTCGGCACATGCTATCGCTGCAAAACAACGGTTGAACCGCTGACGAGCGATCAGTGGTTTGTTAAAATGAAGCCGCTTGCGGAGGAAGCAATCCGCGTTGTAAACGATAAAGAGGTTGAGTTTGTTCCCGAGCGATTCACAAAAACATATCTCAACTGGATGAATAACGTTCACGACTGGTGCATTTCCCGCCAGCTTTGGTGGGGGCACAGAATCCCGGCGTTTTACTGCGACAAGTGCGGCGAAATGGTTGTAAGCAAGACCGATGTTGACGTTTGCCCGAAATGCGGTGCGCCGATGCGGCAGGAGGAGGACGTGCTCGACACATGGTTCAGCTCGGCGCTGTGGCCTTTCTCAACGCTCGGCTGGCCAGACAAGACGGAGGATCTTGCATACTACTACCCGACAAGCACGCTTGTTACCGGGTATGACATTATATTCTTCTGGGTTGCAAGAATGATATTCAGCGGCTGCGAGCACATGAAAAAGCCGCCGTTCAAGCACGTTTTCATGCATGGTATCGTGCGCGACAGTCAGGGCAGAAAGATGAGCAAATCGCTCGGCAACGGAATTGATCCGCTTGAGGTTATTTCCAAGTACGGCGCTGACGCGCTCCGCTTCACTCTTGCAACAGGCAACTCACCCGGAAACGACATGCGCTTTTACTGGGAACGCGTTGAATCCAGCCGTAACTTTGCAAACAAAATATGGAATGCGGCGCGTTTTGTTCTGATGAATCTTGAAATTGAGGATTGTTCGCTTCCCGAAAATCCCGAGATAGAGGATAAATG
This sequence comes from uncultured Eubacteriales bacterium, assembly GCA_905195005.1. Taxonomy (GTDB): domain Bacteria; phylum Bacillota; class Clostridia; order UMGS1883; family UMGS1883; genus UMGS1883. The sequence goes on from CAJJUC010000139.1 coordinate 5,661, forward strand.
GATTCTTTCACGCTTTAACGGCGTTGCGCGCTCTGTGACGGAGAATCTTGACAAATTTGAGCTTGGCGTTGCACTCAGCAATCTTTATGACTTTATCTGGGACGAGCTGTGCGATTGGTACATTGAGCTTGTTAAAACAAGACTGTACGGCGACAACAAGGAAAGCAAGCTCAATGCAGAGCACACGCTTTGCTTTGTTCTCTGCGGCATACTGAAGCTGATGCATCCGTTCATGCCTTTCATAACCGAAGAAATTTACTGTGCGCTTCCCACCGGCGAGGAAACGATTATGACGTCCGAATGGCCGAAATACAGCGACAGGCTGAATTTCCCCGAGGAAGAGAAGCAGATGTCGGTTATCTGCGGAGCGATAAAGAGCATCCGCAATATCAGAACCGAAATGAACGTTGTTCCGTCAAGAAAAGCAAGCATGATTATCGTTACCGATAATGCAAAGCTGTTTGAGGGCGGCACGGCATTTTTCGAAAAGCTTGCCGGTGCAAAGGATGTTACCGTAACAAATGAGGAGAAGAATATCCCGGAAGGCGCCGTGAGCGTTATTGTTGAGGGAGCGAAAATCTTTATTCCGATGGACGAGCTGATTGACACGGAAAAGGAAAAGCAGCGCCTTGAAAAGGAAAAGCAGCGCCTTGAAGCGGAAATCGAGCGCGTTGAGAAAAAGCTTTCGAATCAGGGCTTTATTGCAAAAGCGCCTGCAAAGCTGATTGAAGAGGAAAAGGAAAAGGGCGTTAAATATAAAGAAATGTACGGCAAGGTTCTCGAAAGCCTTGCAAAGC
>CAJJUC010000140.1 GCA_905195005.1 uncultured Eubacteriales bacterium
TTAAACCTTAACCGTGCGGTGCAAATCCGCTTTAAGCTCCTCATAATCAACGTTGCCGCCGTTATGGCGATATGCCGCAAGCGCGGTGACAATATCAATATCCTTGATAATTATATCGCCGCCGCCGTGAAGCCTGCGCTTGAAATTGTAATATTTTTCAACGTATTTGAAATAATCCTCCGTCTGCTTTTGATTTTCCGCGGTCAGCGGTCTTTTTGCCGCATAGTAGAGATATTTTTTTATATTCGTTGTATATTCGCCCGTTTTTTCGGTGAGTGCGGCAATTTTGTATGCGGAAAGATATTTACCCTCTTTTTTCAGCGCTTCATATTCCTTGGCGTCCTCAAGAGCCAAGCTGATGAAATTTTCGCCCGCTTTTTCGTTTTTCATCAGGTCATGAATGTACCACCGTGTGGAATGGCGCGAAATTACAGACGCTTTGCGCTTGTCCGAAAGAAACACGCGGCATTTGTTTGTGTAATATTTAAGCGGCGCTTTCAGCTGCGGAACCGACGCAAACTGGCGGATAAGCATAAACGTCCACATAATATCGCCTTCATCAAAGGCATCGCACGCCTCATGAAACCGCGGCGAATCCTCAGATTCAAAGTTAAGATAATCGGTGAAAGCGAAATTGCGGATTGAGCGTTTCTTCAATGCAAAATTATATGCCTTTGTGAAATCGCGGCGGTCAACGTCTTTTTTGAGCTCATCGTTCCAAAGACGCAAAAATTCTGCCTTATCTGCTGCGGCTGCCTGTTCCGCCCTTTTTTTGAAAAAAAACATATAACCCCTCCATATTGTCAAAGCATGTTTATTATATAATAAATTTTTCCTTTTTTCAATCCTTTTTTTAAAAACGGTTTATATTTTTGTAAAATTATCGGAAAATGCGGCAGACGTCATTTTCAGCGTCTGCCGCATTTTAATGCGGTTATTGTTTTAGAAGATTTCGCTTTCCTTGCGGAGCTTTTCAATAAACTCGTCAAGCGACATCGTTTCGGTTTTATTCGTATCTCTGCTGCGGACGGAAACCGTTTTTTCCTCGATTTCCTTCTGCCCGATAATAAGCATGTAGGGAATGCGGTCAACCGACTGCGCTTCGCGGATCATATAACCGATTTTTTCGTTTCGGCTGTCCATTTCGCAGCGGATGCCTGCTTTTTTAAGCGCCGCAAACACCTCTTCGCCGTATTCCGCACTCTTTTCGGAAACAAGCAGCACCTTCGCCTGAACGGGCGAAAGCCATGCCGGGAATTTGCCTGCGTAATGCTCGGTGATAATTCCGATGAATCTTTCAATCGAGCCGAAGCAAACGCGGTGAATCATAATCGGGCGCTGCTTTTCGCCGTGCTCGTCAACATACTCAAGCTCAAAATTGAGCGGCATCTGGAAATCAAGCTGAATTGTTCCGCACTGCCACGTGCGTCCGAGCGAATCCTCAAGATGGAAGTCAATCTTAGGCCCGTAGAACGCGCCGTCGCCCTCGTTGATTGTGTAGGGCATGTTAAGCTTTTCAAGCGCATTTTTAAGTCCGTTGGTTGCCGCTTCCCAGTCCTCATCGCTTCCCATGCTGTCCTCGGGGCGCGTTGAAAGCTCAACGGAGTATTTGAAGCCGAACTTATTGTAAACCTCGTTAATAAGATGAACAACGCCCATAATCTCGTCCGTTATCTGCTCGCGTCGCATGAAAATGTGCGCGTCGTCCTGGTTAAAGCAGCGAACGCGGAAAAGCCCATGCAGCGCGCCGCGCAGCTCATGGCGGTGAACAAGTCCGATTTCACCGACGCGCATCGGCAGCTCGCGGTAGCTGTGCGGCTTGTTTTTATAAACCAGCACGCCGCCGGGGCAGTTCATCGGCTTGATGCAGTAATCGTCATCATCGATAACAGTGGAGTACATGTTATCCTTGTAATGATCCCAGTGACCGCTTGTTTCCCACAGCTTGCGGTTCATGATAAGCGGCGTTGAAACCTCAACATAGCCCTCACGCCCGTGAATTGCGCGCCAGTAACCGATAAGAATGTTTTTAAGAACCATGCCATTCGGGAGGTAGAACGGGAAGCCCGGCGCTTCATCGCGGAACATGAAAAGATCCATTTCCCTGCCGATTTTGCGGTGATCTCTCCTTTCGGCTTCCTCAAGCAGCTTTAAGTGATCTTCAAGCTCCTCCTGCGTTGCAAAGGCAATTCCTTTTATTCTTGTGAGCATCTTGTTTTTATTGTCGTTTTTCCAGTAAGCGCCCGACTGACCCATTATCTTGAACGCCTTAAGCGCCTTTGTGTAACAGATGTGCGGCCCTGTGCACATATCGGTGTAGTCGCCCTGCTCGAAAAAGCTTATCCGGACATCGTCGGGAAGATCGCCGATATGCTCAACCTTGTACTTTTCACCTGCCTGCTCCATTTTTTCGATTGCTTCCGCATGTGAGCAGAGATAAGGCTTGAAAGGAATGTTTGCCTTGACAATCTTTTTCATTTCCTTTTCGATTGCCGCCAAATCCTCATCGGTCAGCTTCCTGTCGCCGAGGTCAACATCATAATAAAAGCCCGTTTCCGTTGCCGGACCGTATGCAAAACGTGCCTCCGGGTACAAATGCTTGATTGCCTGCGCCATGATATGCGCCGCAGAATGGCGCAGAACGCTGAGCTCCTCGCCTTTCGGACACTCCTCAACATTTCCGTTGCTGTAAATAATCTTCATTTCTTTATCACTCCTATAACAAACAAATCACCGTACGCGCGGAAAATCTGTTTTAAATGCAATTATACTTTATTATATACCAAACTGCGTTAAAAGTCAATTACTTTGACGTATTTTCGGAGAAAAAGAACAAGGACCGTTTAAAAAGCCGATTGACTTTTTAAACGGTCCCAAAAGGATATTATTTGTTAAATAAGTTAAAGACCCTCATGAACACTGCCGCTGCCTGCGCTCTTGTTGAAATCCCTTTCGGGCTGAGCGTGTCGGCTGTCATTCCGTTGATAATGCCGCTGCCTGCCGCGTACCGCATTGCGGAAACAGCATAGTCGGAAATTTCGGAATAATCGGCATAGGAAAGAATGTTCGTGCTTTCCCCGGCGCTTAAATCCATTTTCTTATAAGCCGCATACCGGTAAATCATTGCCGCCATCTGCTCGCGCGTGATGCTTTCGTCCGGCGCAAATTCCGCGTCCGAAACGCCTTTGACAATTCCGTTTGCATTTGCCCATGCAACAGCATTTTCATAATAACTGCCGTTTGCAATGTCGCTGAACGGGGAAGCCTGCGCCTGCGGCTCTTTTTCCATGCGGTAAAGAACCGTTACAAGCATCGCGCGGCTCACTGCTCCGTTCGGGTCAAATTCATTGTCCGAAACGCCCTTCATCAGCCCGTTTGAATAAACGAATTTCATCGGCTCATAGAACCAGTCGCTTTTTTGAACATCGCTGAAAGGACTGCCCGAACCGGTCTGCTCCGTCTGATTGCTGCTTTGCGTATCGTCTTTTTTAGCTCCGCCGGGAGCAACGGATATTGACGAGCCGCGGCTTCCGCCGCCACCGCCGCCGCCGCCACCGCCGCCGGAATCCTTTTTCGATACCTTCAGCGTAAATGTCGCGCTTGCGGCGCTGTGAGTTTCGGTTTCCGCCGCCGATGCGGTTATATCGGTCGTTCCCGTGCCTTTTATCGTTATCAAGCCGTTATTGTCAACCGTTGCAACGCTTTCATCGCTGCTTGAAAAGCTCACCGCGCCGAAAACAGCTGTTTTTGTCAGCTCGTTTGTGAAAGCTGAATCGGTTGTGTATTTGTTTATGCTGCTTTTTTCAAACGAAAGCTCCTGCTTCGCTTTTTCAACCGTGACCGTCAGCGTCAGTTTAATCTGTTTTGCCGCCGCGTCATACCCGTTTTCGTTCGTCCAGTCGTAATCCGCGTCGTTTTCGATTGCGTAATATGCTTCGTACCCGTTGTTTGTAACGGTCGGCACAATGCTTGGGTCTGACCATTTCCAGCCCGTCGGGAGGGTGATGTCTGATAACGCTTTCCCGTATGTCGTCTTTAAATCTGCCGGTAAAGCGTAGTCGGGCAGAAGTTTTCCGTACTGCGCATTGCACACGCTGCATATCGCTTTTTCTTTTTTCGTTGCCTGACCGCCCTTGTGGTTTTCGCTCCTTTTATAAAATGATAAATCTGTGCTTGGATTCGCGGCTTTGTTTGCCAACTGATTTTGGAAGCCTGACGCGTGTTGTTTGACAGCACGGATTTTCTTCCGCAGGGGATGCAAGCCACAGGTCGTCGTTTGTTAAGAGATCAACGCTTCTGAGATTTTCCAATTGCAAACCTTTGTAAATTTTATACGGTCCGTTGAAATAGGTCTGCTCATTTCCGGCGGTGCGGATAAGAACATTGCTGGGCTTGCCTATTTCACCACAGGAAATGAGCAGCATTCCACCGAAGACACAGCCTGTGCCGGCTTGTTTTTCAAACAGCGGAGCGTTGGCATCAGTTCTTTTGCCTATGTGAGCGTAGCCTACTTGGGGGTCATAACCGTAGCAAGCTTTGTCTTTGTAATCGTATGCTTCCGTTTCTGTGATGTAAAGCCTCAAAACATCTTTGTCAGATATCTTTCTGCAAATAACTTTTCCCAAAAGCCACTTTGCCGCCTCAACAGGGTCGGAAAAACGCTCACGCTCCTTTTCGGTCATTCTTGGAAATTTTTTTTCGTTAGTTTCGCTCATTGATCTAAAATCCTCCTTTGTACCACATAATCGCAATTATGTGGTAAGTTATTTTATTGTTCAATACATATTTTAGCATTTTAAAAGGTTTTTGTCAATGATTTGCAGCTCCGCGAGCAAAAGCCCTACGGACAAAAGAAAAACAGTGCAGAACGGACAAACTGAACCCGAAGGCGTACAAGGGTACTCCGAGAGGTGAAGTTTGTTCGTAGCATAAAGCATATTTAAAAATAAAATTCGTGAAATCGAATTTTCACCTTAATTCATTAAATTTAGCAAAGTTACCGGATACCTCACACATCCAAAACTCAATATGCTTTATGCGCTCTGTGCATTTTTATTTTGTCCGAATTATCTTTTATGCGCCAGAATATCCTCGCCCTCAGCTTCGGAAATGCAGCCGTATTTAACCATTGAGCGGACAACCTTTTTCTGCCGCTTGGCGGCAAGACCGGGGTTTTTATCGGGCGAATATGCGCTCGGCGCGTTCGGAAGCCCTGCAAGCAGAGTACATTCGTAATCATCCATTTCGGACGGCTGCTTTGAGAAGTAGCCCTCGGCGGCGTCGTGAATATTATAATATCCGCTGCCGTAATAAATAACATTGAAATAAAACTCCAGAATCTCGCGCTTGGTGAATGATTTTTCAAGCTTAAACGCCGTAATCATTTCGGCAATCTTTCGCGAGGGAGTGTCGTCGCCCATATAGTACATATTTTTCGCGAGCTGCTGCGTGATTGTGCTGCCGCCCTCGGTCAGACTGCGCGTTTTTACATCGTTATAGACGGCGCGGCATATCCCGATAATGTCAATTCCGTGATGCCCGTAAAACCGCCTGTCCTCAACGGCGACAACGGCGTTCGTGAACATTTCGGGGATTTTTTCGTACGGGGTGAAGCTTTCATCGGCTCTGATTTTTGCCGCCGCGTCTGCAAGCGGCATTTTCTTGGTTGCCGCGGTGTATTTCTGCCAGCCGAGATAAATGTTCCATGCGCACACTGCCAAAACAATCAGTAATATAAGGTTAAAGAATTTTTTCGTGCTTTTCATATGTTTTCAATCCTCCTGCTTTTAGTCTGAAGCGATTTGGGGGTAACGCCCCGTATTTTGTGGAAAACGGCGGTGAAATAGCTGCTGCTGTTAAAGCCGCAGCGTGCCGCGGCCTCCGTGACGGAGATGTGCGATGTGAGCAGAAGCCGTTCGGCATTTTTAACGCGCACAAGCGTTATATATTCATTCAGTCCGAAGCCGGTATACAGCTTAAACTGCCGCGAAAAGTGGCTTTCACTGACGGCAAAATGCCGCGCAACGGAGGAAAGCGAAATATCGGCTCCGTAATTATCGGCTATGTAATGAACGGCGCTTTCAACGGTGGGGTTCACGTTCCGCCGCCCGGGCTTGTAATCCTTTTCGTAAAGCCGCGTGAGCGCAATCAGAATTTCGCGGATATATCCCGAAATAAGCTCCTCGGAATACTCATCGGCAAGCTGCGCTTCCTTTTCCGCGCTGTAGATTATATTGCTGACGGGCGGCTTTTTAAAGCAGCCGAGGCGGAAGCATTCAAGGATTCTGTCATCGGGTCTTCTGAGAATAAATTCAGGCGTGAACGCAATCAGCATCCGTTCCGAGCCGCGCTCCTCAAGCGTTGCGGTTTTGTGGATAACGTGCGGCGGGATAAGCGCCATGTCACCCTCGCGCAGGTCATAAACCTTGTCGCCGATAAAGTAACGCACGCTGC
>CAJJUC010000141.1 GCA_905195005.1 uncultured Eubacteriales bacterium
CGCTCGGCTTCGCGGCTGATTCCGCGGTCGCCGCATATAATTGTGTCGGCGTCAATCGGGCATAATGAGCATTTTGCGTACCCCTGCTTAACGGGTATTATTTCGAATCCCGATTTTTCAAGCTCGCTTAAGAGCAGACCGTCGCACACCTTTGGATTAAGGAAGCATTTTCTTCCCGCTATACCAACATTATATGCCGTATCCTTCGGGTAGTGACTGCCGAGCGGCTGTTTTCCGCAAATAATTCTGTAGCCAAACGGAGCAAGCGCTTCGCTGTAATATTTAAAAGTGTCGGGCGGACAAACGGCGCGCCCTCCTCCGAGCACGCATATTCCGAGATCGCTGTGGCGGCGGATTCCCGAAGGCAGAACGGAAACGGGCGGCGGAGAAATTGTCCGAACGTTCGGAATTTTCACCGCGGACACCGCGGCGACGGTGCTGCCGTCCGGCAAATACGGAGCGCTGATAAATTTCATGCAATCACTTCCTTTTATATTTGATTATACTACTTGTCCGCCGCAAATGAAAGAAATTTTTTCAACTCCTGTTTTTGAGTTAAAATACTTGCCATTTGCGCGCAAATTTAGTATAATAGAAATAATGACAAAAAATGAAGGAAGGAACGATTTCGGATGTATAAAATTGTTGAGAAAAAAGCGCTGAATCCGACAGTAACCAAAATGGTTGTAGAAGCTCCGCTGATCGCGAAAAAAGCCGAACCGGGACAGTTTATAATATTCAGAGCCACCGAGGACGGTGAACGTGTTCCGCTGACAATTGCGGATTTCGACCGTGAACAGGGGACGGTAACGATAATATTTCAGATTGTCGGCCGTGCAACGATGGAGCTTAACGCTCTTTCCGAAGGGGAATGTATCTGCGATTTCGCCGGACCGCTCGGCACTCCCAGCGAGACCGAGGGGCTTAAAAAGGTGTGCGTTGTCGGCGGCGGCGTAGGCTGCGCAATTGCGTATCCGATTGCAAAAAAGCTGCATAATGCAGGCTGCTGCGTTCATTCGGTAACAGGCTTCAGAAACCGTGACCTTGTGATTCTTGAGGATGAATTTAAGGCTGTGAGCGATGAGATGAAGATAATGACGGACGACGGCTCGTACGGCGAAAAGGGGCTTGTTACGGCTGCACTTGAGGAGCTCATAACAAACGGCAACGAATATGATGAGGTCATTGCAATCGGACCGCTCATCATGATGAAATTCGTTTGCGGCGTTACGAAGAAATACGGAATTAAAACCACAGTGTCGATGAATCCGATAATGATAGACGGCACGGGCATGTGCGGCGGCTGCCGCTTAAAGGTTGGCGGAGAAACAAAATTTGCCTGTGTTGACGGTCCCGATTTCGACGGTCATGAGGTTGATTTTGATGAGGCAATGAGCAGGGGTACGATGTACCGCGATTTCGAAGCGCACCAAAGAGAAGAAGCCTGCCGCCTGATGAACAAGGAGGTTTTGTAATATGGAAAGAAATATGAGCCCCGAAAAATGTCCGATGCCGTCGCAGGCGCCCGAAGTAAGAAAGCGGAATTTTGAAGAGGTTGCAACGGGATATACCTACGAAATGGCAGTAAACGAGGCTAAACGCTGCCTTAACTGCAAAAATAAGCCGTGCCGCTCAAAATGTCCGGTGGCGATTGATATTCCGGCGTTTATTGAGCGCGTTGCTGCGGAAGATATGGAAGGCGCGTTTGAAATTATCAGCCGCTCGAGCGCTCTGCCCGCCGTTTGCGGGCGCGTGTGCCCCCAGGAAACGCAGTGCGAAAGCACATGCGTTCGCAAAATTAAGGGCGAAAGTGTTGCCATCGGCAGACTGGAGCGCTTTGTTTCCGATTATCACAGGGAGCATTGCGGCGAACCGCCGAAAAAACCGGAAAGCAACGGTCACAGGGTGGCGGTTGTCGGCGCAGGCCCGTCCGGTCTCACGGCTGCCGGAGATCTTGCACGGCTCGGATACGATGTCACTGTGTTTGAGGCGCTTCACACTGCCGGAGGCGTGCTTGTTTACGGAATCCCGGAATTCAGGCTTCCCAAAGATATTGTGCGTAAGGAAATTGATAATCTCCGTCATCTCGGCGTTAAGATTGAAACAAATATGGTTATCGGAAAAATCATTACTGTTGACGAGCTGTTTGAAAGCGGCTTTGAAGCGGTCTATATTGCAGGCGGAGCAGGACTTCCGCGTTTCATGGGAATCCCGGGAGAGGATCTTAAGGGCGTCTACAGTGCGAATGAATATCTCACGCGCGTAAATCTCATGAAAGCATATAAGGAAAACTCAAAAACCCCGATAAAGAAAAGCCGCCGCGTTGCCGTTGTCGGCGGCGGAAACGTTGCAATGGACGCCGCAAGATGTGCAATGCGAATCGGTGCAGAGGAGGTATATATCGTTTACCGCCGCGGTATGGAGGAGCTTCCTGCAAGGCAGGAGGAGGTCGAGCACGCAAAGGAAGAAGGGATTGTGTTTAAAACGCTTACCAACCCCGTTGAGATACTCGGCGATGATAACGGCTTTGTGTCCGGCATACGCTGCGTTGAAATGGAGCTCGGCGAGCCTGACGAAAGCGGCCGCCGCAGACCTGTTGAAAAACAGGGCAGCGAATTCGATATAGAGCTTGATACCGTTATAATGTCTATCGGAACAAGCCCGAATCCGCTTATCAGAAAAACAACCCCCGGACTCGAAACAAACCGCCGCGGCTGCATTGTGACGGACGGAGAAAGCGGAAAAACAACGCGTGAGGGCGTTTATGCAGGCGGTGACGCCGTTACAGGCGCCGCAACTGTTATTCTTGCAATGGGCGCAGGAAAGAGCGCTGCGCAGGCAATTGACGAGTATATAAGAAAAAAATAAAAAAACTGCCAAAAAGGTAGACGACTTTCGTCATCCCCCGTGATATATTAATTATCGCGGGGGAAATTTTTTATATACGGAGGTTAAAATGGAGAACATTATCAACATTAATGTCAACGGGCAGTTTATTTCCAAAAGCGGAAAAAACGCCGGCGGCGCAGGCAGCGGAAACAGCGCTGCTCTGAGGATAACGTTCGGCTCGGAGTGGGACGCTTTCACAAAACGCATTATATGGCGCGATGCCCGCGGCGAAAACGAAACGAGCGTTCTTCTTTCAGCCGGACTGACGGAGGAAGCTGCGTATACAACGGCTATTCCGCCCGAAGCGCTTAAGTACACCGGTTGGTGCAGCTTTACGCTTGAAGGCTACTACAGCGAATTTCCGCAGCAGGCGGTGCGCTCAATCTCGGATAAGCTGTTTGTGTCCTATGCGGAGGGAGCGGAAAGCATGCAGCTGCATGAGGAATTTGAACAGCTTTTGCCGAGTGTGAAGTCGCTGCTTGAAGGCACGGAACAAAAACTCGAAAAGGAGCTTGAGCAAAATTCCGTTTGGGAGAATTTCAATGAGGAAAAGCTGTACTGTCCCGGAAATAAGGTGCTTTACGGCGGAAGCAGCTATCTGTGCAAAAAGGAAACTATCGGAACGCTTCCGGGGAACGGGGACTGCTGGCAGCTGATTGCTTCGCGCGGAATCCGCGGCCTCAGAGGCTTGCAGGGACCGCGCGGAATCCGCGGCGACAAGGGCGACACAGGTGACAAGGGCGAAAAAGGCAATGACGGTGAAAAAGGAGAAAAGGGAGAAAAAGGCGATACCGGTGAACGCGGCCCCGGTGGAACCGTTGTGCCGTCAAACGGGTTTTATTCCTTTTCGGTTGACGATTCGGGAAACCTCATTGTTTCCTATCCGGATGCAGCGACAAAGCCGCAGGCAGAGTTGAACGAAAACGGAGAGCTGCTGCTGGAGATCGGAGGAAATAATTACAACATGGGCAGTGTGAAGGGCGACAAATTGAGTTTTTCCGATTTGTCGGACGAAAACAAATCCGAGCTTGCAAGCGGGGCTGTAGATAAAATTTGTCCGACGGGGAGCGCGGAGAGTCTGACATCGTCGCTCACGCTTGCGGACTGCTGCGGCGGCACAAATGTCCGCAATTATGTAATTCACGGAGCAGAGAGCGGCGTTGGTGATTTAAACTCAGGCACGGGGAAATATGAAATCCCCGTAACGGTTCGCGGAAAGAATCTTATGAGCATGTCAAGAGATGTGCGGGCGGGATTTGATTCGGGGGCGATAGTCGAAAAGGGTGTGGACTATGTTGTCGCGCAAATGTCCGCCTCGGCAGAAAATGCAGAACCTGGCAGCCCAAACAACTCCTCGGGGTGGCTGGGGATAAATGCGCTGAAAGCGACAGCGGCGGCGTTTAACAACTGCTTTTTTAAAGATATAAAGCCGAGCACAACATATACGCTGAGTTACGATTTTGAGTATTTTTATCTGCCTGACGGGCTGACATCGGTAAAGCATCGGGGTCAGATTTCAATCAGCGGGAAAGCCGAATACACAAACGCATATGTAACGGAGGCAGGCAAAAAGTACCATTATAAGCTGACGTTTACAACGCCCGAAACAATCACGCAAATTATGTTTTTCTTCACGCTTAACTCATGCAAGGTGAAGCTTTCGAACATAATGCTTGAGGAGGGCGGAAGCGAAACGGATTACGAAAGATATGCAGAGCCGCAGACGGCGGTGATAGAGCTTTCCGCGCCGCTCGGGAAAAACGACCATGTTGTGAATGCTTCGGGAACAACGTTTAAAAACAGCGTGCTTTCAAAGGCGAGCACAGCGGAAATACCGCTTGTCACATCGGGAACGAATACAATCGAGGTCGGAACAGCGACTGCGCCGGGGAAAATCGAGGTTGAGTATTACAAGGACATAAACAAGGTATTGGCAAATCTGAACAATGCAATATTATCACAAGGAGGAAATGTATAATGTTTAACTACAGAAATTTTTTGATGACGGGATTCAGAAGCGCAGTGGGTCACATGGCGGATTATCAGGTGATACTAAACGCCAACGGCTACTATGAAAAGGGAGTTCTGACGGAAGATGATCTTTCCGAGCTTCAGGCAATGATTGAGGAGAAGAACGCGGCAGCTGAGGAGGTGCAGGGAGATGACGGCGAGGGAAATTGTTGAAAGCGTGCGGCGGCGCGACATTGCCGCAGATGAAGCGCAGCTTTACGGTGCGCTTAAAAGGCTTGAGGCTGAGATATGCATTTACGGACAGCTGCCGGAGAAAGAATTTTCGGAGGACGGAGAGATGTATGCACCGGAGGCATTTCGGAATATGTATGAGGAATATTTAAGAAGCGAGAATGCGCTGCTTTCGGAGGATTGGGATTGCTATGAGCGGCACGAGGCGCTTTTCCGCACGGAAAGGGAACGGCTGCGCGAGTATCTTGTGAAAAATATGCCGGAGCGCGTGCAGAAATTCAGCATCGGAGAGGGGTGGCTTTGATGGCGGACATGACGGCGAGGACGGCGATATTTAAGGGGTTGAACCGAAAACCTTACATTTCGGACGGAGAAATGCGAAGCATGAAAAATCTTTGCTCGGACGCATATCCTTATTTAACATGCAGCCGCAGGGCGGAGGAATACAGCTTTAAAGCCTCCGTGCCGGCGAAAGCGGGGGACGGATACGAAGCGGATACGGCAGAGCTGCCGGACGCGGCTGCGGAGCACGAGGGGGCGGTGTACAGGCTTGTGCCTGCCGCCGCCGCATACACCCCGGGAGAATATTATTACGCATACGGCGGAGAGTGGAAAAAGGGAATTTACGAAAAAAAATTCATGGGAGCGGTGACGGAAGCGCCGAGCGGATTCCGGACGGATTTGTATATCTGCACGACACCCAAAAATACAGATATATATGGGGAATGGCGCTATGCAGGCGATCACAACGGGAAAATAATAAAATGGCTTGGGAAAACGGGCGGCAGATTTGTGCGCGGAGGGTATTACGTTTACAAATCGGAGTCATGGGAGGAATGGATACCGACAGATCAGGATTACAACGGATTCAATTTTGAAGAGAAGAACCTTGAGAAATATTCGACGAGCAGATGGTACGGCTATGACAGGGAATGGATCGGAGAAACAAACGAGCAGTTTACAAACGGAGAAAGATATATGTTTGTGCGGAAATCGCGCGGGTGGTGGCAGAGCACGGCATATTCATACGTGACGGCGGCGGAAATGCCGAGTGCGGCGAATGCGGCGGACGGGACGCAGTACCGCTATGCAGGCGCGCCGATACTGCAAAACGGTGCATATTACCGATGTGACGAGGATGTGAACACGGATGGGGCGGTGTA
>CAJJUC010000142.1 GCA_905195005.1 uncultured Eubacteriales bacterium
CGCGCACTGATTACTGATTTTATCGTTCCGCTGCTCAAGACTTACCTGCGTGGGATACAGCTCTAACAGGGAATCATCATTAATCAGTTCGATTTCCTCCGCAAAGTGGAACATTATGTTATCCGTATATCCGATTTCTCTCATATAGTTTTCCATGTCACGTTCCGAGAAATACGGGTTTGCAATAAACAATCTGCTTATAAATGACACAGTATCCCCATATGTTGCTTTATTGTCAAGAAGTGCATACTGCTTCCCGTCAATCACTGTACCTCGCAGCAGTCCTGCGCTCCATAATTGAAACGCAAAAAAGAAATCATCGCTGTCTTCGGGAATATCCTCAAACATGCAGTCGTATATTTCGATTTACTTCTTATCAAACATACAAACATCTGCATTTATTTTATTCAATGTATTCCTTTATAATACACCGTTCATTAGTGTCTTTCATATCAAAAAACAAATTTGGTTTGTTTAACAAATAAACATTAATAACATTTTCATGCTTATTGCCAACAAATATTTTAATAAATTTCTTTTCACCTATTTTTACCCTGTTTAGTTCATATGAGGTTAGCAGTATACTTTCCTTATTGAAATCAACATTATATTTGTCGAGAGAATACAATGTGTAATCTTTGTCATCTGTGTTACAAACCGTAAATCCTTCTACACTTTTTTGACCGTTTCTCGTTTCTATTGTATCTAATAAGGAATACTGTATTCGACGGCTTTTTTGCACTGCATAGCATAATAAAATACACAAAACACTCACTATTATTATAATTTTTACTTTTTTCATATATTATCTCCTCTCCCATATTCCCGGATATGTAACATATGGCATTGTATCCCTACTATATTTGACTAAACCTTTTGGCTTCCTTTTATTCGAATCAACAATTTCAAGCCAGCTTTCAAAATAGCTTTGGTTGTTCGCCAATATAGGTGTACCAGTGAGTCTGCTCCATCGCATGCTTCCATCCCACCCATACACGGTATTTACATCCTGGCTTTCAAAAAAAACCAACGCCAAATTATTAGCATAACTTTGATGTGCAGAATTGCAAGCATATAAGCATATAGTTGAAATAGTTTTGCGGTTTAGTTTTAAAATTGACGTACCCTTAGAACCTTTGCGGGTAACCCCATTTTCTGCCACTGTCATGTATTGTTTTTTGGTAGAATCTATAATTAGAGTATCGGGGGTAGAGTGAAAGTATAATGACACTTTCACAATATTTGAACCATTGTTATCCATGTTGTTCCATTCCTCCACGAATTGTTCCACACTTTTTACTGGAATTAACTTAACCGTCATGTTCTGTTCTCTCCAACTCTTCGCCTCTTTTTTTGCTCTACTATCAAAGCCACCATTATCTCCGTGCTTCAAACCATAAAAAATGTATACATCCTCCAGTCCCAATGAATCCACGTAGTTCACAGGGTTATTGCCGCAATACGCATACCAATTCAATCTGTCCTTGACAGGGTCTTCCGTGATGAACCGTCCGATTGCAGGGTCATAATAACGGTTGCGAAGATAGATAAGCCCCGTTTCACTGTCTTGATATTCTCCCGCATACTTGATGTCGTTCGGAACATTTTCCGTCTGTGAAATTATACGCCCCCATGGGTCATAACTATAGTTATTTACAATTTCTCCGGTTGAATCTGTAAGTGCGGTAACATCTCCATGTGCATTATAAAGATAATAGTAATAGCTGCTGCCGATTTTCTTTGCTACCGCCCTGTGCCCGATTATTATTTCTTCGCTGCCTTCCGATATTACATTTCCTGCCTCATCTATACTGTAATCAGTACTTATTCCGGCAGTTGTTTTTGAACTGCGTAATCCGTCTACACCGATTTTATATGTCGTTTCAACAGAATTAACATTGGAATATACAAGCTTGTTATCCTCATCATATGCAAACTCATTATTTCCGCGCCTTATTAAATTCCCGTTCAGATCATATTCATACACAGTTTCGACATCGTTTTCAATCATTTTGCTTAATCTATTGTCACCGCTGTATTCATATGTTTTCACATTACTTCCGCAAGTTTCCGATATAAGATTATTGCGTTTGTCATATGTGTATACTGTTGTAACTCCGTTTTCCGTATATGACTTCAGCCTGTTCAGGTTGTCGTATGTATAGGATATATTTTTTGTTCCGCTGACCGAAAGAACATTGCCGTTTCCGTCATAGGTATACGAATACTGTTCCTTAACACTTGATCCCAACTTTGTAGTTACGCTCGTTGCTCGCTTTGCGTCATCATATACATACTCCGTTGTTATTCCGTTGGGATATGTTATTTTTTTCACCGTTCCGTCAGCATTATAATCATAGGAAACTGTTTTCCCATCAAAATCAAGCTGAACAAGGCGCTCGGCTCTGTCATATGAATATGTCCGTGCAAATCCCGACGGTGATGTAACAGATGTTAGATTGCCAAGATTGTCATATGCATACTTAGTGATATTGCTTCCTATGGTTTTCGATGTCAATCTCTCAAGATTATCGTAACCGTAATTTATCGAATGTTCAAGCCTGCCGTTGATATACTTATTATGCTTTGAAATCTGCCCGTCAAAATTATAAAATATTTCTTCTGACTGAGAACCGTTTTGAATTGATGCAATATTCCCGCATTCATCATACGTGAATAGTCTTTCGTTTCCGTTTGGTGCAATGCATTTTACAGGGTAACCGTTTGCATCATAGCTATTATACCATGGTTTCGTGTCAATTGCAATACCGGTGCTGTAATTTGAAGTAGAAAGCCCGCGGTCATCAGCATACACATTATTTACCGACGTTGTTTTTTCGCCGTCCTTCACCGATACCTTTCCCGATGTGCCCCACTTAGTAAATTTATTTTCCTGAATTGTTCCATCTGCAAGTATTGTTTTAATATTATTTCCTATGTTGTCATATTCAAATACAGTAATGTTTCCGTTGCCGTCCGTGGCGGTAAGGACATTTCTCGCTAAATCATATGTGAACAGATTGGTATCGGGATTTGAGTTTATCCCCCGTGAATAATTCTCTGTTTTTACAATATTTCCGAACATGTCATAATACTGTTTAACTTGATTTTCTTTTGCGGTACTGCCCGATTTTGTAAAATAAAATTCCTTCTTTAACAGCTTGTAAAGAACATGATTTATATTACCGAGTGCGTCTGTAACAGTTTCGACACGGTTAAGATTATCATATGAACACTGTCCGCTCATTGCATCGGTGCCGAAATCATCATAGTTTTTATAGCCTACAACTCGGTTGCAATTATCATAAAGGTATTCTTCTTCTCCGGCATCTGTTTTTCTGTAAACGAGGTTTCCGTAATCATCATATTTTTCAGATACTGAAGAAACTATTGTTCCGTACCCTGAAGCTGTTGACGATTTGTAGGTGTTCTTAACCACATTAAAGTATTCTGTATTATTAAATCTTGAGTATCTGCTATAGGTATAGTTTTCGCGTACATACTTATAAGAGTTGTCTGAATTATACTCAGGATAACGTATTTCTTGTATACGTCCGCATTCATCATATTTATAGTCTGTTGTATTTCCGGATGCATCGGTTGAGGAAATCACGCCGCCATATTTTGAATCATATACTGCGGCTATTTCCGAATATTTATTATCGGCATACTTGGTGCGTGTTGTTGTCGGGTTGACAAGCAACCCATCCTCATACAGATATTGCACCTCCCATCCACACCTTTATCATAAATGCAAACACCCTTAAAATTTACCGATGTTTGACATATTTTTCTGAGTATTTAGAAAATTTTTTGTGCAAATTCTTCACAAAATGCTATGACCTCCGTTCTGATATCTGTTAAAGAATTATTTGTAATACAATTAAGCCGAAAGCCGAATTTGTCAATTCATTTTTTGACAAATTCGGCTTTCTCAAAGGTATGAAGTTGTACAGATTTTCTTCATCAAATTCAATATCTGTTCTTTAGTTATTATAAAAGTTTGATATTTGAATGAGCTTTTGGTTATCAGCTTTCTTGCCGCATGAACCGACAGTCGCCGGGGTTGCAAACCATGCTAAGCGCCGCAAGACCGAAAAAATATCCCGCAACCCCCAATGCCGTCAGGTCCTTTATATCGTAATACGACATTCGGATTTTATCAAGCATAAAGTAAATTGCCATTTCCGATTGCATTACTGACCTGTAGTTTGAAAACTTTATTATACACATAACTGCCGAAAAGCTTATCAGCGCAAATGAAAGAAAAATCAACGCAAACGACACTGAATACTTTGTCTTTCTAACGCAAAATGCCGTGAACCCGGCTAAAATGCATATGTAAATGAAATAAAATATCACAGCAACTCCCCCGTAGCAACAAAAGATACATTTTACCTGACCTATATTCAGTATAGCACAGATTCCGCCGCATTTAAAGTATAGTTTTTTCCTATTTTATCATACATCAATCCTTTTTAGTTTTCCCATGTTAATCTATTTTCATTATAATAACCGCAGATAAAAAGCATTTGGCTTTAACGCTGCTCCGAAACATATTCCAAAAATTACTTACTTGCTGCCATCAGTTTTCTCCTTTCAATAATCCGTGCTGTGAGTAACGGAAAGCGCGGACATGCAGCCGCAGGTCCGCGCTTATTGTCAGTTGGGCTTTACCTCAATTGTCCGACCCGATTCAACGGTATAAATTCCGCTGCCGATAACCTCAATCCAAATCTTTTTATCTGTGGGATTATAGATTTTAGTACCGTCGGCGCTGAAAACAAGAGAGTTATATGCCGTCACATAATCATGAATTTCGATATTCGTTGCGTACCATGTATCTTCATGTCCGCCGAGCTTTTCGCAGATTTTTTCAATTCTGTCCCAGTTATTGTTTCTGTCAAACTCAAAGCTGTGTCCCCACACATAGAACAGGCGCGGATAGCGTGCGTCGGGATAAACGCTTGTATCATTATGAATGCTGACAAATTTCTCTATGTAATCAAAGATTTCGGGGTTTTCATGGTGCGCTGTCGGCATCCACGCAAGCCAGTCCGCAGGAATTGCAAATGAATCGTTATCGCCGCCGAGAGTTCTTGCGTAAGCTATGCCGAGGTCGGCCATCCAACCCCTTATTTTTTCATATGAATTGCCGTTATTGATTATCGTGATGCCGCTGTTCGGATATGCGCAGCCGCGTATAATCATGTCAAATCTTTCCTCAAGCTCAAGACGGCAGCTGAGAAATTCGCGGATGCCGTCAATCGGAGTCAGCTTACCCGGAGCAAGATGATATGCTCCGTGAACCGCAACCTCGTGACCGCATCCGAGAATATGCTCTTTTACTTCCTCGGTTGTCATGCGCCGTTCTCCGCCCAAGCGGCTGTTCAGGTTAAAGGTTGCTTTGACATTATATTTATTAAAAATTTCCGAAAGGCGAATGTCGGGCTTGTACCCGTCATCGTAACTGAAGGTAACTGCTTTCTGTTTTCCGCCCGGGAATCTTAAAAATCTGTAATCCATATCTGTTTCTCCTTTTACCTTTCTGTTTCTATTCCATAGAAATAACCGTCCGACTCGAGCGTTATATCGCCGTTTAAATCGGTTCGGAAAATTTGAATCCCGAGCTTTTCCAGCCTATCCGTCACAAGCTTGGACGGAAAGCCGTATTTATTTCCGATTCCGTCCGAAATCACGGCGATTTTCGGATTGACCGCGCGCAGAAACGGTTCGGAGGACGAGGTGTCGCTTCCGTGATGAGCTATCTTTATAACATCCGCGGAAATATCGGCATCGGAAAGCAAAATGTCGCTTTCTGAATCGGTTTCCGCGTCACCGCAGAAAATCACCGAAACGCTTCCGTATTTCATTTTCAACACTGCCGAAACATTATTCATTCTGTTATAATCAAGTCTGATCGGCGCCGCGGCGAAAAATTCCGCGCCGAATGTGGATTCCGCCGTGACTGCGGACGCCTATTGCGATGCGGTTTCCGGGTTTGACTCTGTGAAGAATGTATTCGTTCGCAAGGGGGTGATTCCCGATACGCCGCTGCATTTCGAGCGCCGGATCACGGTCGGAAAAACGGAACTGAAAGTGGAGATTGCGCTCTCTGCGGAAAAGGACTTCCGCATGAAGTGTCTTTATGAGGCGGTTCCATTTTTTGCCGATCAGCGGAAGCTGACTGTTGACGGCAGGAGGATGCCGCTTCCCGCGGCGCGTGTGACTCCG
>CAJJUC010000143.1 GCA_905195005.1 uncultured Eubacteriales bacterium
GGCAGGGCAATACTTCCTTACCGGGCTGTGGCTAAAGCGGCTCGCCATGTTTGACTGCCCAATCATCAGAAAAGAATGAATCTGCATATAAATCACCTAAGCCCTTGTTCCGAATAATGTGAAGTTGGCTATTCCCGGCGTTATGCCTTTGGGACAGCCGACTATCCTAACTCTTGCCTCCCTGCACAAAACAGGCTCGAAGCTTCTGTAATCAATGTTGAAGTCCTCGTCATTTTCTGACATGTCGAGGAGCGTTTTCCACTCCCCTTCGCCAACCTTTTCTCTGCCCTCTATTATATATCGATACGGTCCCGGAACGATTCCCTTTTCGTAATTCATATTTATATCACGCCACATAATACGCGACGCCTCGCAGAAATAAGGAGCCATCATATCAACGCAGAGAGTCGGTTCGTTATCGTCCTCTTTCGGCTGCCACCATGTAAGCGCGCTTCTGTCAAATGCATACATCGGATGCCTTCCCTCTGAATATGAT
The DNA here is from genome assembly GCA_905195005.1 of uncultured Eubacteriales bacterium. GTDB lineage: Bacteria > Bacillota > Clostridia > UMGS1883 > UMGS1883 > UMGS1883. The sequence goes on from CAJJUC010000143.1 coordinate 497, forward strand.
GACGCTTTGATGTGATGCCTGTGAAAAAACGTGAGCGGCTTAAGCTCTGCCGGGCAGCCGCCCGAAGCATATGCAAGCTGCGGAGTTTCCGTAACCGTGCAGTAAAGCTCCCCGTTTTCATCCACATACACCCTGTCCATTCCGATTCTGCGCTCATACGGATGCGTTACACAGTAAGTTATCGTGTAAAACGCCCAAAGCGAATTGTCCGGTCCGTGCACGATGCAGCCGTGCCCCGCGCCGCTGACAAGTCCGTTTTCGTGAACTGTGACAGGATTGCGTTTCTGGCATTTGAATCCGCTCAGCGGACCCTCGTCAGAATAATATGCGGCCATGCAGTACGACGGATACTGCGTGCCGGGAGTTGAATAAATCATATAGTACCGTCCGTTATGCTTCAGCATCCACTGACCTTCAATCCATCCGAACTTTGTATCCTGATTGTCGGCGCCGTTATGCTCCCAGCTGTTTTCAGGGTTGAATTTGTGAATCACAACCGGCATTGTCATAAACTTTCTGGGGTCATTGCGGTCAAGCTCAACCCCGACGGTCATGGAAGTAAACGAACCGTCCTCCTTATAGTCGCCGTCCGCAAACCAATAAATATATATTCTTCCGTCGTCATCAAGAAACAGCGCGGAATCCACAGGCTCTGTTTCGGTTCCGTCCGGCATGATAAATTTACCGAGATATTTAAACGGGCCTGTCGGCGTTTCTCCGATATAAAGACCGTGAGAGTGCGCTGTCATGAGAAATTTGCCGTTGTACGGAATAACGGACGGGGAATATGTCATGTCGTACGGTTCTGTGCGGACATGCTTCCATGTTGCAAAATCCTCGGACACAAAGCACATTCCGTAGCTGGGGTACAGATACCATTTGTTATCATAATAGAGAACGCTCGGATCCGAAATGCTTCTGAAATCGAGATACGGTTCTCCGGTATATTTCAGTGCGTTATGCCCGTAGTCGTTTCCTCTCGGACACTGAGGGATTGACATGGGATTGCAGTAGGTTTTTTCCTTATAAATATTTTTTATCGGCATATATTTCTTCCTTCCTTATATCCTTGCAATTTCGGCACACATCAATAAAAATGCGCCCATCCCGTGCAGATCGTTTGTGCTTGTCGGGCGCTCGATATAGCCCTTATAGTCGAGGACTCCCGTACCGACGCATACGCCTCCAAGCAAGAGATTATCACCGTCAAACGTCAGGGAATTTACAACACCGTTAAAGCCTTTTTTTGCATATTCAAGATATTCCTTTCCGAGAATATCCATTCTGACAGCCCTTGCGATTGCGCACGAGAACAGTGATGAGCATGATGTTTCCAGCCAATTTCCTTTGCAGCCGCCCTTTGCAACAACCTGATACCACATCCCCGATTTATCCTGATACTTTATAACGCTATTAAGAAGCGAGCGCTCAATCTCTGTCAGCTGTTCATACTTTTCATTGTTTCTATCGGTATATGACAGAATATCAAGCAGCGCAACAACATACCATCCGAAAGCTCTTCCCCACACCTCAGGAGAAAGTCCGGTTTCCTTATCCGCCCATGCCTCTTTTTTCGATTCGTCCCATGCATGAAACAGCATGCCCGTTTCTTTATCCCGCATATTTTCATACATAATCAGTGCCTGATTTATCGCCGTTTCAAGATAAGACGGGTCATTTTTGTAAACCGAATAAAGCGCTCTTATCGGTCCGCCCATATAAAGAGAATCGAGCCACATCTGATTCGGATGGCATTCTTTATGCCAAAAACCGCCGACGGAATTTGTTTTCCAGCCGCGGAGCGCGTCCATCAATGTTTCGATTGCAATTGCATAACGTTCATCCTTTGTTTTTTCGTAAAGAGGAAAAAGCAAAATTCCCGGCTGAATATCGTCAATGCTTGTTCTGTCAAAATCGTGAATACTGCCGTCTTCATATATAATGGAATTGACCCAGTCCTTAACATATTCAAAGTATTTCTCTTCCCCGCAAATTTCATAGGTGTTAAGCATTCCCGAAAGAAACACACCCTGGTGATAATGGAATTTACCTTTCGGCGGTAAATCAGCCGCGCCATATTTGCGCATCATTGTATCGCATGCAAGTTTTGCATAATCTATTGAGTTCATAGTATCTGTTTTCCTTTCCTTAAAAAATGAGGAGCGTAAAAGCTTTTACGCTCCCCTTGCCTTTTACTCTACAGGTACATTTACAGCCGCACATATCGGCTGAAGCGTTCCCTTTTTCCATATAAATGCCGTCTGTGAATCGGCGTCTTTTTGCACACTGAATGTAAATCTGTTGTCCTTTTCAAGCTGCGAAGATGCAGCCGTGCTGACTTTTGCCAGCTCATTATTTTTGTACTGTGCAACCGATATCAAAGCGTCATTTGCATCAGCCGTTCCGTTATACAAAAGTCTGAGCTTCAGAGTTTTTAAATCCGCGCTGCCTCCGTCGGCATATTCCGCATCGACGTATCCCTCAGGAACCGCGTAGTAGCTGTACATTCCGCTGCCGCTCCTTGCAACCAGCACCGTTTCCGCATTGAAAGAGCTTACTTCATTTTCGAACGAATCATTTTCAAAAAGTCTGAAATCATAACCTGCAAGCGCTGCGGTCAGATCCTCTGCGGTGCAGCCTGCGCTTGTTGCGGAAAAATATCCGTTGCTGTTATCAAACACGAATTTCCCGTTCTTGTCCTCGAAAACGGGCGCTGCTTCAGTGTAATTAAATGCGCCTCTACGGATTTTCAAATCATCAAATGCAAAGCTGCAGACGTCACTCGCTCCCTCAACCTTAAAGCAAATCCTTGTAAGTTTGTCAAGCGGAGTATCTGAAATCTCGTTAAATGCTTCACCGTTCACATAAAGAATAAACTTTCTGCTTTGCGGAATAATTTTCACGGCAATTCTGTTCCACCTGCCGAGCGCGATCTCCTTTTTATCCGCACTGCTTGCATTATTCTGAATCGTGGCAATTTTTCCGAATCTTGACGGGAGGATTTTGTAGGCATAGTATCTTCCGCTTCCGCCCGCGGTATCCGAGCCTATAATCTGCATATAAAGATTTGACACCTTATCCGTTTGCTGAAGAACCGGAATATAAACGGAATACTCAATTTCAATCTCTTCATCAGTATATTCTTTACTGTTTTCTATCCAATAATTAAGGTTTGCCTCGGAAGAATTGTTCGCTATGGTGTTTTTCATCACCATAAAGCTGTCTGTTTCGGACTTGCCCCCTATTCCGCTTGATGTATAAATGCAGTTAGCAAGCTCTGCGCTTGAAATACTTCCGCGTGACCATGTACCTTTTTTATCTGCCGTGCCAACCTCGGGAGCTCCATCATCAAGCGTCTCGATGATTTCGCTCGGTTCGGGCTGAATATCATAATATGCATAAAGACCGTTTCCGTTGTTTACAACAAGAATGTTTCCCTCGGCAAGCTGTGTTGCCTCGCTGCTGAAAGAGCTGTCGGTGTAAATTCTGTAATCATATTTGTCGCCGACCAACGAGGCAATATCCGCAATTGTCACGGAATCAGATTTTGCTTTGATTTTTCCGTTCAGTACTGACTGATTGTCAACTGTGAATTTACCTGTGGCGTCCGTAAGTGTGATTACCGCATCTCTCATGGGATAATTATAAGCGCCCTGATGAATCCGAAAGTCATCTATTCCGAAAAGGCACGCGTCACTTTTTCCCTCAAGTCCGAACCTGATTCTTGTTATCCCGTTCACTGCAGCGCCTGTGATTTTGTTCATTGCACGACCGTTTACATACAGCGTAAACTCATTTTTTGCCGGATCTGCCTCAACAGCAATTTTGTTCCACTTTCCAAGCTGAACATCTGTCTTGTCGGCGCTGTTGTTTTTGTTGTAAACGGATGCGGTTCCGTTTTTTGGCAGCGGCGCCAGCTTCAGCACTGTGTCCATTGCGGAGCTTCCCGCACTGTTTTTCCCGTTAAAATACATATATAAATTTGACGCTTTGTCGGCTGCTGCCATTTTGGGAATATAAAGCGAATACTCAACCGTAAACGGAGCATTTGATGTTAATCCGTCGTCCAGAATCCAATAATTAAATGAGGGAGTGTTGCTTGAGTTTGCAGCGGTATTCTTAACAACCATAAATTTATCGTCCACGGTTTTTCCGCCCATTTTGCTGCCCGTATAGATGCATGATGCAGCCTGATCCGCCGTAAAGTCTGACTTTGTCCAATATCCGCCCTTCGTCTGCCATATTTCGGGAGCGCCCGAGGATAATTCGGCAATTGTTTCATATGAATCGGCAATTCTGAAAATCTTCTGTGAAATTCCGTACGAATCGAACAGCTCAAGAGAAACTGCGCCGGAAAGAAGCTCATCATCGGAGAGTTCGCCCTCACTGCCGCGAACAACGGCAGTCATCGGATTTCCTCCGAAGGTTGAGCCGCTTACTGCCGCCTTCAAATCTGAAACCTTTTTCGTTCTTTCGACATAAAGAACGCTGCAGCTTTTCATCAGCACCGTATCGCCCTCGGCAACACTGATATTTGCTTCATCTTCTTCAATTGTTTCGAAGAGATTGTCTTTGACAATTTCATACTTGAAATTATCGATATATCTCGAAGTGTCCGCACCTCCGCTCACGGTGGAGTTTCCGTAATTTACGGGAATATTTATTGCGTCACCGAGACTGCGGAGAGATCCGACTGCGGCAGCTCCTTCAAGAGCTGTCATCTGCTGAACAACACGGCCGTCAATCTTAACTCCGAACTTGTTGGAGCTTGAGAAAACCAGCTCAACATGATGCCATGTATTTTCCGTGATTTCACCCGCATTTGCCCTTGAAACAGTGTTGTTAAACACAGTTATGCTCCCGTTGCTGTTAAGAACGAAGAGTGACTTGCCGAGTGCAGCCGTCTCGCGGAGTGTGCCTCCGTTATTAAAAACCGTACGAACGCATCGGAGTGCAAACGGTACTCTGAGGTCACTTGTTGCGAAATCGAACGACACAACAAACGAGCCATTCTCCGTGCAGTCAAGGCTGCTGTAATCAGTGTATTTCTTATTTATCTGCTGAATATTAAATATTCTGAACCTGTTGCCGTCATTGCCGCCGTAGGTTTTATTGTCATTGCCGGTTATTTTCAGCGCGTTGCCGCTCTTTCCGAAACCACCGTTTTCAAGCCTGAACGACATGCCCTGATCGATAATGCTGCCGGACGCATTTACGGCTCTGTATTTGCCCGTATTGTAAATACTTGTGTCAATCCATGTGTTTGTGATGCTTTCCATCTGCGCAGCGGTTTTTGACGAGTCGAGCGCCTCCATGCTTGCCCCCGGCATGTCAAATGTGTAATCAAACACTGTTTCCCGCGTTTCCGACGCCAAAGCTCCTGCGGAAAATGATGACAGAATCATCACACCCGCAAGAAAACCCGATATTTTTCTGAATCTTTTCACTTTCTTTTCCTCCGTTTCTTTATTTACTTAATTAAAACCGTTTTTGAAATAAGGCTCGGCTTTACAATGCTGTCCCACACAAAAGCGTGAATTTCACAGCCGGGCAGATAATTTTCTGCGGATACAACAGCGTTCTTTGTTTCAGCCGCGCCGACCGTGACCTCTTTGACCGTCATTCCCGAAAATGAATTTTTCTCATAGCATGAAACT
>CAJJUC010000144.1 GCA_905195005.1 uncultured Eubacteriales bacterium
CGCTCTACTCCAAGGGAATGACGCAGCGCGCGGGGCTCGCGCAGGCGATAGTCCACAACCCCAAGCTTCTCGTGCTCGACGAGCCCGCCTCCGGCCTCGACCCGGTCGGCGCAGACGACCTGTGCAATATAATTCTGCGGCTGAAAGGCGAGGGCAAAACCGTTGTCATGGTTGGGGACGGAATAAACGATTCCCCGGCGCTTGCCGCAGCGGATGTTTCGGTTGCGATGAAAGATTCATCCGACCTTGCGCGCGAGGTTGCGGATATAACTCTTCTGACAGAAGATTTGCGCGATTTAACGCTTGTCCGTGAACTTAGCCGCAGAATGCTCAGGAGAATTACGCGAAACTACGGAATTATCGTGGCATTTAACACAGCGCTGATACTGCTCGGCATGGGCGGAGTGATTACGCCGTCCGTTTCATCGATTCTGCACAACGGTTCAACAATGCTGATAAGCGCGCACAGTATGCGTCCGCTTCTCAGTGAATAATGCGGAAAAAAGGCACATTTGAAAAATTTTCGCATAAAATATATAAAAACGCTTGACAAATCAAAACACAGGTGTTATTATAATGGAAAATAAATATTAACTAAATCCGTTGAAGAGAAATAGTAGCTGTGATGTGCTTCGGAAAGCGAGCCGTCGGTGGTGTGAGGTACGGTGCGGAGCAGCATGGTGAATGGGTCTCGGAGGAGCGGGGGCGAAAGCAGTTTGCACGTTATTAGTTTCCGACGTGTGTATCACGTTACAGATACAGGGTATTAACCGTTTAAATACGGAGTATCCGATAAAGCGGAAAGCGAAAAGCTTTCAAGTGGGGTGGCACCACGGTTTAGTTAAATCGTCCCGACAGCGTTGCAGCTGTCGGGATTTTTAGTGCAAAATTTTTTGAAAGGTGTTGTCAAACATGAAAAAAACAAAGGTAATTGCAAAAATGGCAGGCTTGCTTCTCGGCGCGGCGCTTATAGTGAGCGGCTGCGGTCAGAAATCCTCAACGGATTCTCAGACAAAGAAAAGCGATGAAAAGGTTTATAAAATCGGCGTAACGCAGATTACCGATCATCCGTCGCTCGACAACTGCCGTGAGGGCTTTATAGAAGGACTTAAGAACGAGGGATATGTTGATGGGGAAAACGCGGACATTGAATTTAAGTCGGCTCAGAACGATATGTCGCTTGCAACGCAGATTGCGCAGAATTTCGCAAGCGCAAGAAAAGACCTTGTCTGCGGCATTTCAACGCCGTCCGCACAAACGCTTTACTCCGTTTGCCTTGAAAAGAAAATCCCCGTTATATTCAATGCAATTTCGGATCCTGTTGCGGCAAAGCTTGCAAAGTCGGAAACGGAAGCAATTCCCGGAATCAGCGGCGTGAGCGACAGGCTCCCCGTTGAGGATCAGCTCAAGCTCATCCGCGAGCTTCTGCCGGAAGCAAAGAAAATCGGTATTCTCTATAAAACAAGCGAGGATAATTCAGTCAGCACACTTAAAACATACAAAGAGCTTGCGGGAAAATACGGCTTTGAAATCGTTGAAAAGGGAATAGGCACAGAGGCTGAAATTTCTCAGGCGATTGACGTTATTTTAAATGAGGTTGACTGCATATCGAACCTTACCGATAACACGGTTGTAAATAATCTTGCGCTTCTTGTTCAGAAAGCGAACGACAAAAATATTCCCGTGTTCGGCTCTGAGGAGGAGCAGGTTAAGAACGGCTGCCTCGCATCCGCCGGACTTGACTATTTTGCACTCGGCGTTCAGGCGGGCGAAATGGCAGCGCACGTTCTCGGCGGTGAGAAAATCGAAAATATTCCTTATGAAACAATGAAGGACACAAAGTTTACTCTTAACACAACGGCTGCCGAAAAATTCGGCGTTCCGACAGACGGCGAAATCGCCGCAAAGGCCGACAAGGTAAAATAAAGGAAGGGGTGAAGCCCCGGTGGCTTCGGTAGTAACGGATTTAATAATCGGAATATTGATTGAAGGACTTATTTACGGACTTTTGGCGCTCGGAATCTATATCAGCTACAGAGTGCTCGATTTTGCGGACTTGTCGGTTGACGGAACGTTTCCGCTCGGCGCGGCTGTTGCAGCAAGAATGATTATCGGGGGAACAAATCCGTGGATAACGCTTCCCGTTTCATTTGCGGCAGGTATGCTTGCAGGTATGCTGACGGGCATTCTGAACGAAAAGCTGAAGATAAAGGATTTGCTTTCGGGAATTATCGTTATGACAATGCTGTACTCGGTTAACTACAGAATTGTCGGCAGACCGACCGAAAATCTTATTAATCAGCAAACGATTTTCACCTCGGTTTCGGGCATACTTCCTCCGGCGCTTGCGCCTTATGCAAAGCTTATAACGGTGGCGGTAATTATGCTTGTTGTCAAGCTTGTTCTCGATTTATATCTGAAAACGAAGTCGGGCTTTCTGCTGCGCAGCGTCGGTGACAATCCGGCGCTCGTGGTGTCGCTTGCAAAAAACCCCGGCACGATGAAAATTCTCGGTCTGGCGCTTGCGAACGGACTTGTTGCTCTTTCCGGCGCCGTGAATCTGCAAAGCACGTTTTCATTTAACGTTGCCGGCGGAACGGGGAAAATGGTCATGGGACTTGCCGCCGTTATAATCGGAACAACGATTTTCGGCAGGCTGCGGCTTATGGGCGTTACAACCGCCGTTGTTATCGGCATGATTATCTATAAGGCGTGCATTTCGCTTGCGCTCATGGCAGGCTTTGAAGCGAGCGATCTTAACCTGATTATATCCGTTCTGTTTGTTATCACGCTCTGCATAAATAACTTTATTCTGAATCGGGGTGACAAAAATGCTTGAGCTGCAAAATATCACAAAGATATTCAATAAAGGCACAATCGATGAAAAGCGCCTGTTTGAAAATTTCAGTATGAGCATTGAAAACGGGCAGTTTATTTCTGTTGTCGGCTCAAACGGTTCGGGTAAAACAACTGTTCTGAATATGATTTCGGGCGATGTTATGCCGTCCGCCGGGAAAATAATTCTTGACGGAAAGGACATCACGCATCAGAAAAATTATAAGCGCGCCGAAAAAATTGCGCGCGTGTTTCAGAATCCTGCGATGGGAACGTGCCCGTCAATGACGATTTTTGAAAATATGTCAATTGCCGACAATAAGCTTAAACCGTTCAACCTGAGCCGCGGTCTGAACCACAAGCGGAAGGATTTTTACCGCTCGCAGCTCGAAATTCTCGGGCTGGGACTTGAAAACAGGATGAACACTCTTTCGGGTGCGCTTTCGGGCGGTCAGCGTCAAGCGCTCGCACTTATCATGGCAACAATGGTTAAACCCGATATTTTGCTGCTTGATGAGCACACTGCGGCGCTTGACCCGAAATCAAGCGATATCGTTATGGAGCTGACGCGCCGCGTTGTTGAAAGCAAGGGCATCACCACGCTGATGGTAACGCATAATCTTCGCTATGCGGTGGAGTACGGTAACCGCACCGTTATGATGCACAACGGAAATATTGTGCATGATTCCGCGGGAGAAGCAAGAAAAAATCAGTCCACAGACGATTTGCTTAAAATATTTAATGAAATAAGCATTGAATGCGGCAATTAGTAAAAGAATATTTTAAATTCGGTAAAGGGGATATAAAAAGCATCGGTTTTTTACATCCCCTTTACCGAATTTTAACCGAAAATATGTTGACTTGAAGAAAAAAACATATTATGATATATAATAGGTTAGTTTTTGAAACAATGAGGGGGATAAGGCTTTGAGAAAAACAAAAATTATATGCACCATCGGACCTGCAAGCAGTGACGAAAAAATTTTCAGAAAAATGTGCGAGGCAGGGCTTAACGTTGCCCGTCTGAATTTTTCGCACGGCTCGCATGAGGAGCATCTGAAAAAAATTGAAATGATAAAAAAGGTGCGTGAGGAGCTTGATGCCCCGATTGCAATAATGCTTGACACAAAGGGGCCGGAGTACAGAATAAAGACCTTTGAAAACGAAAAGGTAACCGTGCATGACGGCGATGAATTTATCTTTACAACGCGTGATGTTGTCGGAAACGAATCTGTTGTCGGCGTTAATTACAGCGGTCTTGTGAACGACCTTTCAGTCGGCGACCGTGTGCTTGTAAATAACGGTCTTGTGATTTTTGAGGTTAAAAAAATCACCGATACGGATGTTATATGCACCACCGTAACAGGCGGTGAGCTTTCGGACCGCAAGAGCATGAGCTTTCCGAATAAGGTTCTGAACCAGAAATATCTGAGCGAACAGGATAAAAAAGACTTGCTTTTTGGTATCAAAAATGAGGTCGATTTTGTTGCAGCATCTTTTGTTTCAACAAAGCAGGATTTACTCGACCTTAGAAACTTCTTAAATGAAAACGGCGGTTCAGATATTGATATTATCGCTAAGATTGAAAACCGCTCAGGTGTCGAAAACATTGAAGAACTTTGCGAGATTGCTGACGGAATCATGGTTGCAAGAGGTGACTTAGGTGTGGAAATTCCATTTGTAGAAGTTCCCGCCATCCAGAAATATCTTATCAAAAAATGCAGACTTCTCGGAAAAAGAGTTATAACTGCTACTGAAATGCTTGAATCAATGATACAGAATCCTCGCCCTACGAGAGCTGAAATCTCTGATGTTGCAAACGCAGTCTATGATGGTTCATCGGCAATAATGCTTTCGGGTGAGTCAGCTTCAGGAAAATACCCTGTCGCTGCCGTTAAAAACATGGCAGAAATCGCATTATATACGGAAAAGAATATTGACTATGCAAAACGCTTCAGAACCACTGAATACAGAATAAAGGATAATACTGATGCCATATCGCACGCTACCTGTGCAATGGCTATTGATACAAACGCAAAGGGTATTGTCATAAGTTCACTTTCAGGAAATACAGTTCGTATGGTAAGCCGTTTCCGCTGCCCTGTTGACATAATCGGCATGACAACATCCATAAAAGCATGGAGAAAATTAAATTTGAGTTGGGGGGTAACTCCTGTTCTCAGCGAGGAATTTAACTCTGTTGATGTCATGTTCTATCACGCAATGAATCATGCAAAGAAAATATTTAACTTAAACAAAGGCGACAATGTTGTCCTCACCGGCGGTCAGGTGAGCGGTGTATCAGGAAAAACAAACACTATTCGCGTAGAAGCCGTTTCAAAATAAACCGATGGATAGTATTCATGATGAATAACATTCATCATATGAATATTTATTCATCATGTAAATTATGCTTATATTTTTATATCAAAACCAGTAAAACTTTATCATGTATGGATATTTTGCCTATTGTTCCATGCATGATACAGAACAAAAACATAGAACAGCCGGATTCGATTTTATCGAACCCGGCTGTTTTTATTGCACTTACACATTTATTTTACTTAGCAAGCGTTTTAATCTTTAATGACTTAGACCACGGTGCAATAAGATACTTTGTTCCGGCATCTGTCTTGACCGCTGCCTTGTATCTCTGTCTAAAATAATATGTCGTGTTAGGTTTAAGTCCCTTAATAACAATAGATTTTCCTGTATATTTTTTTACATTTCCACCTGACTTAGTGATAGTTTTAGCATCTTTAAAATTCTTATTTGAAGAATACTGAAGTTCATACTTTGCATAATCTGTATAAAAATTCACTATCTTTACTGTATTTTTCGTAATATTCTTTTTCGTAACATACTTCTTCTTTTTCTTGTTATAAGATAATTTCGTTTCTGCCATCGGTTTTACATCTCTCTCAGGCGGTGCAGAAAGCGTCATATGTGCTGTATCACTTACTTTGCTTGACGGTCCGTAAACAAAAATATCTATCGTTTTTCTCTTATTAAAGCAGGACTTTTTTACCTTATAATAATTTGTTTCAACATCAGCATCTTCTATAAGTTCATAATTTCTGCTGCCCGGTATCTGTTTACTCGCTGCAAGAAGAAATTTATCCCATGAAGTAATAACTCCCACTTTATATCCCGTGCTGTTGTAAAGGTCATCCCAGCCAACGACATATTGATTATTAACAATAAAGTATATACATATTCCGCAACATAAATATAGCTCTCCCGCTACTCCTTATGACAGAA
>CAJJUC010000145.1 GCA_905195005.1 uncultured Eubacteriales bacterium
TGCCGTATTATCTGCATTAACGGAAGCGGTGATTTATACACTGTCCGTTAGGTTTTTTGATTGACACGGTGCGGCAATAAGCTTATAATATACTTATTAATAATCATAACCACCCATCAAACGGGTGGTTATGATTACTTGAGTTTTAAATATGCTCCGGGCGAAATACCCTCGATTTTCTTAAACATTCGAATGAAGCTCACGGCGTTGTTATAGCCGAGGCTTTGCGCAACATCCTTTATGAGGATGTTTTTATTTTCATCCATCATCTGCTTTGCTTTTTTTACCCTTGCGCTGTCGAGATAGCTTTTAAATGACGTGCGGTAATTCGTTCTCAGAATTTTGCCGATATAGCTCGGAGAAATTCCGAATTCTCTCGATATGTCGGCTATGCTTATATCGTCCTTGAGATTATTGTCAATATACGCAAGAATCTCCTCGCCTATGTCGCGGTTTTCCGCATCGGCAGTTTCCGAAACATAGTCGCAGATAAGCTCCAGTATATCGCGCATCGTGTTTGAAAATTCCGAAAAGCTTTCCGTGCCTGTCAGCTCCTCGCTCAGGCTTATTTTATTTTCAAAAAGCTCCGTTTCCGATATGTTCAGATTCGACAAAATCCGCTTCACCGTTATCAGCATTGCATATTTCAGCGATGTGAACACATCCCTGTTCTCCGAATAGTTTGAATCCAGAATCAGCTTCAGGCAATACACGGCTTTCTCTTTCTCGCCGTTTTCGCAGTATTTGATAAGCTCGCTCTCCGACTGCGTTGAGTATGTCAGCCGGTTTTCGCCGAATCCGAAAATATCATCCGCCGTAATAATGGTTTTCCTGTTTGTCAGCGCCCTGTTATCAAGCCCGTTCATAAGCATGCGGCAGGTTTTGGCGATTTCTCCCGTTTCGGTGTTCGTTGCGGCATAAGCAACAATGATTTTTGTGTTGTACTCGGAGCTTGCCCTGTCAATAATATCAAGCATTTCCGCGGAAATGTCCTCCCCCGTTCCGCATATTATAAACGCACGCTTTTCATGGATTCTGCCGCAGACGCCGCGCTTCGTTTCCGTAATTTTCTCCACGATTGCGGAAATTACGCCGCCCTCATCGATTTCATCGTCAAACCGAAGCATCATCAGCGTGCAGCTTCCGAATATAAAATCAACCGAAAATTCCGCAGCCGTTTTCTCAACGTTTTCTCCCCACACAAAGCCGTTTAACAAATCGAGCAGGAAGTGATTGAGAATTATCTTATTTTTGTTCTCCAGCGCGCGCTCCATGTTACTGTTTGAAGTAAGCATCGAATTGATTTTTTCCTCCGACGCGTCAACCTCATCCGTTATTTCGCGGCTGTCAATCCCCATGCGGAACATTATTTTGCGAATCGGGATATACGAATACCGCGCAAGCACGCTTGCAGCCGTCACGGAGGCAATAATAATTACAATTGCCCACAAAAGCAGCGGCAAAAGTGTATGCGGCATTTTTTCCTCAAACATGCGGACATAAATCACATTGTCATTCGAGTCCGATTTTCCGTAAAAAAGGCTGCTGTTTTTATCCGGCTGCATATATCTTACCGAGGTGTCGATTCCCTTCTCCGCTATCTCGTTTTTAACACTTTTAAGAAATTCCGCCGAATAATCGCCGCCGATAATATAATGACGGGCGCTTTTCCTGTCATAAACATATTTCATATTTTCATACGGAGAAAATGAAATAAAAATGTATATCGGCGCTTGTCCCGAATAATTTTTTCTGTAAACGAAATTAATTTTATCCGCAGGCTTTTCGCTCGGAATTATCGCAGAACTTATGTCCTCGGGCGACTCATCAAGCAGTGTTGCGGCACTTATCATATCAATACCGCCGTACTCTCCGCTTTTCGCAAGCGAATATGTGCTGCCGTCGCCGGAAACAACCATTCCGTCCGTCAGCCTTGTGAGAAATATATTCAGATTATATCCCGAAAAATCCGTTTGCAGCTTTTTCAGCATAACGGTTATCCGGTATATTCTTTCAAAGTTAAGCCCCGAATAAGAATCTGTATTCTCCGCGGAATACTGCTTTGTTATATCGTACTGCGTGATAAGCTTAACGATAATATCCATCGTATCCTCAATAACATCGATTTCACTTCTGAACTTTTCATAGGCATTGGTTTTTTCAAGTAACGCGTCGTATTCGCTTTTGCTTTCGCGGAAATAGTAAAACGAATATGTCACAACCGAAAAAATTATAATCAGCAGCACGGAATATATCTGCAAAAGCCGCCTGTAATACCTCGGAAGTCTGCCGTTCATTCTTTTTAAGGCGCCTAAATCGGGGAAAAAAGTTTCGTTTTTTATTCTTTTCATTTTTTCGAAGCTCCTTTCCAAAAAGCCCTTTATTTCTCAATCAGCCGTTCGCTGTCCGTGTCAAAAACAATTGTTTTGTCAAAGCTTGTTATATTTATGCAGCCGAGCTCTTTCATCCATCCTATAACCTCGGGCGTTTGAAAATGTCCTTCCCCGGGCTCTCCGCCGAGGTACGGTGTATTTTCCCACAGCCATTTCGGGGTTGGCCAAAAGGCATATTTCGCACCGATTTTTTCATATACAGCCTTGCTTACGCCGTTTTGTCCGTGATGTGCCATCTGCACCGCAGTGCTTTTAAGCTCATCGCCTGTAAAGCTCACAAGCTTGTCACCGCCCTCGATGCCGAGATCGGCAAGGAAGATAATCGAAAAAGCTCCGTCGCTGATTCTGAGCACCAGCGACTGATTGTTCATGATGTTTTCATGAATTTCGGGATTGTCACGCCCGAGACATTCTATTTTCACTCCGCCGATGTCAAGTACCTGCCCGACGTAAAAGCTGCCGAGATTAAAACCGCTTTTCCCTATAAATTCATTCCATTCGGTCACCTCTGCCGCATCTTCATCGTCAAGAAGCTCCTTAATCCGCGGGGCACAGTCGTTATACATAAATATTTTCACATTTATATCGTCATGCAAATCAAACAAGTCAATTATGCTGCCGTAATGGTCGCTGTGCTCATGCGTCAAAATCCACAGGTCAACATTTTTTCCAACCTCACACAGAATGCGGTACAGCTCGTCCGACTGACCGTGATTGCCGCCGTCAATTACGATTGTCTCTCCGCCGCCCGTTTTGATGACATAACCCATCATCTGATATGCAGTCGTATTGGTTAACTGATAAATAAACATGCCGTTCACTCCTTATGATATATTATAGAGCAAACGGCAGTTATTTTCAATTAACAATTTAGGTTTTTCGTATACAAAATTAATCAGCGCCAGTTAAATGTTGCTAATCCGTAAACATAAAGCAGGATGATTATTACCGGAATAACATATGTAAACAGCGGACGCATCCAGTCATGCACCTTAAGACCCTTTCCTTCATTCGCCTCTGCCTTAAACGCCTGCCAACCCCATCCGTAACGCTTGTTACAGCAGAAAATTGTGATGATAAGCGAGCCGAGCGGCAAAATGTTCGTGCTTACAAGGAAGTCCCAGAGATCAAGCCATGCGCTGCCCTCCGCAAACGGAACAAATCCTGAAAACGTGCTGTAACCGAGAGCCGTTGTAATCGATATAAGGAAAATTCCGATTCCGCAGATAAAGCACGCCTTCGGGCGTTTCCAGCCCGTAAGCTCACGCACGCAGGCAAGAATTGTTTCGCACACTGCGAGCACTGTTGAAAGCGATGCGAAAACCATGAACAGGAAGAACAGCGCTCCCCACCAGCGGCCGCCCGCCATATTGTTGAATACAGACGCCATTGTGTCAAAAAGCAGGCTCGGCCCTGCGTTTACCTCAACATCGAAAGTGAAGCATGCCGGGAAGATAATCAGTCCGGCAACAACGGCCACAAATGTGTCAAGGAAAATGACACTGAGCGATTCTCCGAGAAGCGTGTGCTCTTTGTCGATATAGCTTCCGAAAATCGCCATTGAGCCCATGCCGAGGCTGAGTGTGAAAAATGCCTGATTCATTGCGCTGACAATAACTTTTCCGTTTATTGCGGAAAAGTTGGGAACAAGATAAAATTTCAAGCCTTCCTTTGCACCCTTGAGCATTCCGCTGTGAATTGCCAAAACAATCATCAGCGCGAAGAGAATAAGCATCATATATTTTGTCACGCGCTCAAGTCCGCCCTGAAGATTAAAGCAAAGAATGCCGAACCCAAGCAGAACCGCAACTGCAAGATAAGTTATATTAATGCCCGGATTTGTAATCATTTTCACAAATCCGATTTCAGCATTTGCTCCCGTCAGAAACTTTACGAAATAATAAATCATCCAGCCGCAGACAACAGTGTAAAACGCCATGAGGCAGATATTTCCGAGCAATGCTATATAGCCGTGCCAATGCCATTTTGTGCCGGGCTTTTCAAGCTTTTTGTACATGCCGACAGCGCTTGCCTGCGAAGCGCGGCCGATTGAAAATTCCATTGTCATTACCGGGATTCCGAGCACGACCAGGCAAATCAGATAAATTAAAACGAACATACCTCCGCCATATTGTCCGCACATCCACGGAAATTTCCAAACGTTTCCGCAACCGATTGCGCATCCCGCCGAAAGCAGGATGAAGCCCAATCTTGAGCCGAGTTTTTCTCTTTCCATAATTTCTCTCCTTTTTCTTATGTCTGACATCGAATGATTATACCACATCGGAGCGGAATATGCAAGCACGGATTTTCAAATAAGGAAAAAAATTCATTTCAAATAAAAACTCACGCAAAATCTATTCCCATATATTTGCATACAGTTCAAATTTATCGGTTTCAAAGCTTTTGAAAAGCATTATCTCATACTGCGCCGCGGATTTTGCACTAACGGACTGAACGAGGGTTGACGTTCCCCCTGCCAGTTTTCCGTTATCATCTCTGAAAATAACTGTTACACCCACATTATCTATATCACGGTCATTATCGTTTTGTATTTCTCCGATAATGCATCCTTTTTCTTTGACCGCGCTGATTACCCTCAGCGGAGTATAATTTTCGGTCATTCCGGCGTCTGTTATGTCACTTGCATCAGGTTCAAGAACTTCAACCGTAACATCTGCGCGAGCATCGTCGAGAGCAAAAATCTGTGAAGCATGAACATAATCCTGTTTCGGATAAATAATCGGAACAATATCATCCCCCGAAGCTGACAGATTTCCGGCTTCATCTTTTGCCGAAAGATGAAGCCTTGTATACTTAACAGCCTTATTCTTGTTGGGATTATGCAGAACCACAGAATAATAACAATAACCGTGGCTGACGCAATAGCCGAACTCCCTGACTTCCGTCGGCAATATAATCGAGCCGTTTTTTAACGGCTCGGATTCCGATTCACCTGTTTTCAACTGTTTAATGCCGGCTTTTTCTTTGCCTTTCGCCGAGGTTGTTTTTACCTTTTTGCAGACCGCCAATAAAAAAAGAATGCACAGAGCAATTAACAAAATTTTCATAAGCTCACCTCAATCCGCAATGAAAAAAAAACGCATCAACCGAAGCTGATGCGCCAAAAACGCAAACTCCGATTGTCGCTAAACATAACTTAAACAGAAGCAGGATTGCCGGCATACCATTTAAAGGAATTCGCGTCTTTATCAAATTCTGAAATGATATGACGAATAAAGAATATATTTTCCCAATATATTCTTGCTTCCGATTGTATTCAGTTATGTTTAGCAATATTATTATAGCACACGCTTCGACAAAATGTCAACTTAAATGATAAAAAACTCCTGCGCCCGCTCTCCGCTTGAGCAATCGGCACATAAAAAAACGCACCGACCGAAGCCGATGCGCTAAAAACGCAAACTCCGATTGCTGCGAAACAATTTTAATAGAATGGTACAATGCTTAGGCATAACGGATTCGAACCCCATGCGGTTCAAGAAGGCAAATTTGTCGCAATAATGCGTTAAAATGCTCGTTAATAGATAAACTATTA
>CAJJUC010000146.1 GCA_905195005.1 uncultured Eubacteriales bacterium
CAGATATTCATAAGCAAGGCTTACTGCTCGTCTGTTAAGCGGTTTACCGATTAGTTTTGTGAACACTGCAAGAGGTTCAAGTGTTTTTTCAAGTATATTCTGGCATTTGTCGTTCGCATTTTTTAAATTATAATAGCTTGAAATTGTATGCGTCGGGATGCAAAGATAATGATTTTCCACCCGTGAGGTGTGTAAAAGCTCCTCTGTTATGACGGGGAAATCATTTTTCAGCCGTTTTACATATTCAGCGGCATTACAAAGGTTTTCATGGTGAATTTCAGCCTCGGGATAAAGCTCCCTGATAATTTTAAAAAACCTTGTGGTATCGGGATTGGCTTCCGCGTGGTCGAAACCGTCCATTATAATAACAACGGGAATTTCCGTGCGCTCAAGCTCCGCATCAATATATTTTTTTATCTTTTTCCTTAATTCCGTTTCATCGTCACAGTCGTTATAAACCAGACGGTTAAAGTCGCCGTATCCCTCATACGGATTAAGCCTGTAGCATAAGCAAGTGCTTCCGTCGGGCGAGCGCCAGTTAAAATATGCCGGCGTTTCCTGATATGTTCCGCGCCCGAGCAGAGCATAGCCGATTGAAAAGCCGTTAAACAGCTGCGGCATTTGTGATATATGCCCGAACATATCACAAATATAGCCGTATTTCCATACATCCGCACCCCATTCAGCTGCAGCTGCGTGACCTTTCATCAGATTGCGGATTAAACTTTCGCCGGACGGATTCAATTCATCCGGCATGGTGTACCACGGCCCTACAAGTATATTTCCGTTTCGTATAAGTTTTTTTAACGCTTCAACATTCTCCGCGGCAGCAATGCGGGCGTAATCCTCCGGCATGACCGCTTGTCCGTCAATATGAAAGGTTTTATATTCCGGATCTGTTTCAAACAGTTTAATAAGCTTGTCAAACATGTCTGCAAGACGGTATCTGTAGCCCTGAAAAGGCTGATACCACTCTCTGTCCCAGTGTGTTGACGAAAAATAGAATATATCAATTTTTTTGTTCATAGTTTTTTATTTTCTCCTTATGTCTGAATAGATTAATACTTGTTTTTTATCGAATCGCGGTATTTTCCGGGAGTAATCCCCTCAAATTTTGTGAAAGTTCTGATAAATGTTTTTATGTGACTGAAGCCTGCCTTGGCAGATATTTCAGTAAGCGGAGCATCGGTTTCGGTCATAAGCTTTTTTGCAGCGTTGATGCGATACTCTGCAATATAATTAAGCAGGCTGTTGGATTCCGATGCACGGAATATGTTTGATATATAATAAGGCGTGATATTGAAATAGTTTCCGATTGCAGCAACATTCAGGTTGGGGTCTGAATAGTTCGAGCTTATATAGCTTTTTATTCTTTCGACAATATCATCCGTCTTTTTGCATGTTTGTTCGGCTGCTTCGTCCTCCGTTTCCGTGTCGGCTTGTGTTATATCCGTTACGATATTACAGGCAATTTCAGTAAGCCGATAAAGTTTTCCCCTTGTAATTGATGTACTGTCCGAAAAATTTATCGTATCAATATGATTTATCAGAGGAACAAGCTTCGGCATCGATTCATTGTCAACAAGCGAAGAAACAGAGTCAAATATAACCGAGCACAGCCGAAACGAAAACAGACTGATATTTGTCATGCTGCTTTTCATTGACGCTGCGGAGAGCATGTTGTCTATCATTGTGTTGACGACATCGGCATTGCCGATTTTGATAAAGCTTGATATAAGCATAGATTTTTCAGAGGTCAGAATGTTTGCAAGTCCGCTTGATGTGATTTCATTAAAAAATAATGTGTCGTTGCTTTTTATAACGGAGCGCCAGTTAAATGCACGCTGAGCCTCGAAAAAAGCCGAGCGAAGAGATGAAATCCCCGTGTGAAGATTGCTTATGCTGACGCTGAACGAAAAAATAAAATTATTCTGAATAAAGCCGATTGATTCATTTACCGCATTTTTTATATCGTCCTGCCAGCTGAGAAGTCTGTCGGGCGCAAAGTTCACAACGGCCGAAAGATAGTTGTTGTGTTCAAAAACAAGACCGTAATTTTTTCTTGAAATAATTTCTTCAAAGACATTCGATATTATAAAACGAATGTTTTCCGCACGCTTTGCATCGCTTAACTGCTTCGAGCAATCGTCATTAAAAAACAAATTTTCGGGATTTATAAGGTTAAATATAATTACCGCAAAATGCTCGGACAAAAACGAAATATTATTTTTACGAAGATAATCCTCGCTGTATTTTTTCCCGGAAAGCATTGAGGAAAGGATTCCCGCGCGGTTCATGTCTGTCATCGCATTGGTAAGCTTATTTATATCGGTACATTTCCGGCGGTATTCATCAAGAACATAGTTTATAAGCTCTGTCTCGTTTCTGATGCTTGCCGCACATTTGTTTTTCTTTACCAATCCGACAACGTCCTTCAGAGGCTTGTAATTCCTTGATGTCAGGAAAATAATTAAAAGTCCCGATATGACAAGGCTTATCACAGAGCTGAATATGATTGTCCTTTTTATGTAGCTCAGGGAACTGTTGATTACGTAGTCCGGAGTTTCGGAAACAAGCGTCCAGCCGTTGTATGCCGATGTGGTTGAAACAGTGACGCAATCCTTGGAAGCTCCGCCCTTGCCGCTTTTTGAAACGGCGGCGTTTTCGTAACTGAAAAGATTATTGCCGTCTTTATCCTTAAGGTAAATGTTTTTATTATCCGTTGAAATGTATGAATTGATTATAGATATAAAATCGTCGTGCGTCAGCCGGATAGCAACGGCGGCTTCCACGGAATGTTCAACCTCGCGCAGCGGAAGCGTGTAGAAAAAATCAATATATCCGCTGCTGCTTTCACCGGAAACAAGGTACTTTGAATAGCCGAAAGAGGAAAGAGCAGCTTTCCATGCTTCATATTGAACGCCGAACGTTTTGCAGTTAATATCAAAAAAATCCTGCGATGCGCCAATGTACGAATCAGAAATAATATATCCGCATTCCGGGAAATAAACGTAAATCATGGATGCGTTTTTGTGAACCTTTCTTTGCGCTGACAAAACCTTTGAAAAATCAATCATACACCGTTCCTCGTTACTGCCCACATCTCTGAAATCCGAAATAACGGAGGTGTTTCCGTAGTTTGCCAGGGAGCTCGGCACGGAAGAAAACATTGAAATCATTTCATCGATTGACATAAGTGCGCTTTCGGCACAATGCTCGTCATTGGTATATATGCGGCGGCATATCTCGGCACGGTTTTTTGAGTAAAGATATATACTTCCGCAAAAAGGTATAATGAATACTGCAAAATATGAAATAATCCATGACAGAGCAAGTTTTTTTGCAATTTTATGCTGACCGCTGCTGCCGAACCGAAAAAAATTGTGCATTTATTAAAACCTCTTTAATCAATAATTGTCGGGCGATATAACGCGCACATCGGAAATATAAACAATGCTGTCTCCGCCGAGTCTGAAATCACAATAGGTCAGCCTTGAATCTTTTCTGAAATGCGCGTCATCAAGCTTAATTACCGTTGTTTTCCATTCCTGCGTATTGCCAAGCTTAACCGCAAGCCTTTTTGCGGGCGACCCGTCAGCCGCATTATATTCAAAATACATGTTATTCGTTCCCTCATCAAAATAAGTAACCTCAACATATACATTTTTGTTGCTTTCTGAAATTAAATTTTCATCGCAGGCAAAATACAAATAAGTATTTCCTTTTCCGATGCTTGAACGGTTGGCGGTTTTGCGGCAGGTGACCCCGTTCTTTGCATCGGTTTCGCTGTACGAATCTCCTGCGCTCGGCGAGTCCGTTGTAATAAACCTTACGGAATCCGTTTTTGTTCCTTCATCCGTGAATGAAATATAACCCGTGCGCGGAAATTTTTTTGTAATCACAGCCGGAGCTGATTCAAGTGCGCCATGGTCTGTTGCCGTGACGGCGAAGTTATATTCTTTTCCTGGCGTAAGATTCTTTACGGTGCAGCGGCATATTCCTTCGCTTTCAAGCTCATATGGCGGCTGCGATACTGCAAGCACGTCATTTGCAAGTATATTGTATGCTTTGACTGCATTATAATCGTCCGCCGCAGGTGACCATGTCAATTCAACACCGTCAAACGTAATGTCGGCGGAGAGGTCTGTAACGCTTGCGGGCGCTCTGTTTGTAATCGGTGCTCCGTTTTTGCCGAAAACGTAATAGATAAATTCACAGTCGGCGTCTACATTGACAGAGGCGGTCAGAAACGATGTTCCGATGTCGCTGTTCATTGCCGTAATGTTTCCCGTTGTTTTGTTTACGGAAAGAGCAATCAGCGTCAGCGGTGCGGAAGCGTGTTCTGCACTGAGCGTAACAGTATACAAATTTCCGTCATTAACTACATCGGGCTCGGACAGTATTAGTGCTTCATTATCGGCAGGCAAGACGGTAAGGCTGAAGCTTTTTTCAATATAGAAACCGTCCTTTTCGATTTTCGCAGTTAATACAGCCGTTTCGCGGTTTTGAGTCTGCGTTATATACGCATAATCCGAATCGGTTTCAAGAACTGCCGGGGTGTCCGAATACCAGGTTACCGTGAATCCGTCAAGCTGCGGAAGTTCGAAATCGTTTGTCACATTATCAGCATCGACCGGAAGAAAAAGATTATCGGCAGCAGCGGCGTATTCCGCATAGTTTTCAGTCGTATAAACGCGCACTGCTTTGATATATGTATCAACACTGTTGGCTTCAATGCGGAAATCGCACAGCCCATCGGCTAAGCCTGTGGACTGCGAACCGTTGAAGTACGCGTCCGCAATCTCAAAAACCGCCGTTTCCCATTCGCCGCTGTTTATGCGAGTGAACGTTTTCAAGGCCGTTCCTTTGTTATTATCCTTTATATAACGAAGCGAAAGCGTTTTATCAGTATTTCCGTAGTAATCAACTTCAATCATCAGCTTTCTGTCATCGGGCGTAATATCGTCTCCGGCAGAAACGTAGAAAAAACCTGGCGAGGTTCTCCCGTTGGGACGCGTATAGAGTGTTGTGAAAGCGCAGCCGACGCCGTCAAGCTCGGTGTGATTGCAGCAGGAATCAACATTAATATTCCCGTAATATTTGCCGTCCGTATCAGAATATTCAAGCTGAACGGAATCATCACCGCTTGCATTATATAACAAGGTGTTGCCTATATGGGTATCATCGGACAGAGTCGGTCCGATTTTATATTCGTTATATATAACTCTCTGCGGTTCATCGGAATAGTAAACTGCGGATGCTGCCGCAGCGGAATCAGTTTGTAAGTCCGTTATCTGAGCGGCTGATGAAACTGCATCGGCATCAATTTGTTCGGCTTGTGCAAAGGCACTCTCGCTCAAAAGAAGTCCGGCGGCAATAAGATAAGCTGTCGGTTTTATTATTGATTTCATAAAAACATTTCCTTTCTGCCAGTAATATAATTACGATTCTATTATAAATTGAGCATGACAAAAAGTAAATAGACAAGATTGAAAATGAAAATTAAATGCATTGACAATTTTATAATTTAAAGGCTTATTTATGCACCTGTGAAAATATATGTTTTAAGATTTTGTTAAGGCAAACCGCGCCGTTTCATAATTTTGTCCGTTTACAGGGCTTCCCGTCCGATGATAAAATATTTACATGGATAAATCCGCAGAAAAGCGGTACAACGGAGGGAGAATAGTAGTATGAAGCTGAAATTAAAAAGAGCTGCCGCCTTTGCTTCGGCAATGATAATTGCAATGGGGGCAAAAGCCGACACATCTGTTACGGTAAAATACCAAAGCGACGGAATTGACACAAAGGTGCCTTATCCCGGAGAGCTTCGAACCGTCATCGATGGGGCAGAGGGCACTGCGGAAGGTTCGGGAACAAGACTGATAAGCGCTGTTTACAATCTGAATAGCGGAAACACT
>CAJJUC010000147.1 GCA_905195005.1 uncultured Eubacteriales bacterium
GTGCATCATTTCCGGTTGCCCCGCAGGGGCGAGGAAATGGCACATTTCTTATTTTGCTATGCTTTTGCATAGCAAATTATACCAGATGCTGTCCTCTCCGTCAACCAGCGGCTTTGCATGTCTGTATATTCATCTATAATGAATAATATGCACTCAGTTGCTGGAATAATTTAGGATGGATTCCCTGAATATTCACATATACATGTTAAACTTGCGGGTTTTTGTAGTATTTATATTACATACGGCCTTATTTCCTCTTCATTGTTGTATATTCATCCTATTGACGATGAATAAAATACGCGCTATAATGCACTCATCAATCACCTCCCAGCTACGGGAGGTCAAAAATGAAAAGGAGAGTAAAATTATGAAAAAGGTATTTGCACTTGCGCTGACCGTTCTGATGGTCATGTCCATGTTCGCCGGCTGCGGCAGCAGCAACACCACCAAGACCACCACCGCCACCGAGGCTCCCGCCGCCACCGCCGCTGAGACCACGGCCGCTGCGACCACAGCTGCCGAGACCGCCGCTGCCGAACTGAAGACCGTCGAGTCCGGCAAGCTGATCATGTCCACCAACGCCGCCTTCCCTCCCTATGAGATGGTTGCCGACGACGGCAGCTTCGAGGGCATTGACGTTGAGGTCGCCGGCGCCATCGCCGGGAAGCTGGGTCTGGAGCTGGTCGTGGACGATATGGACTTCGACGCTGCTCTGCTGGCCGTGCAGCAGAACAAGTCCGACATCGTTATGGCCGGTGTCACCGTCACCGAGGATCGGCAGCTGGTCATGAACTTCTCCGACAGCTACGCCACCGGCGTGCAGGTGGTCATCGTCAAGGAAGGCTCCGATGTGACTCTGGACAATCTGGGCGAGAAGATGATCGGCACCCAGCGTGGTACCACCGGTTACATTTACACCTCCGATGATTACGGCGACGATCATGTCACCGCCTATGACAACGGCGCTTCCGCCGTGCAGGCTCTGATCAACGGTCAGGTTGACTGCGTGGTCATCGACTCCGCTCCTGCTGAGGCTTTTGTTGCCGCCAACGCCGGTCTGACCATTCTGGACACCGAGTACGTCACCGAGAGCTACGCCATCGGCGTGAACAAGGACAACACCGCATTGCTCGACGCCATCAACCAGGCGCTGGCCGAGCTGACCGCCGACGGCACCGTCCAGTCCATCGTTGACAAGTACATCTCCGCTGAATAATCCAATCGCTTAGCCAGGGGCGGCTCAAGCCGCCCTTGGCACGGTTGTACCCGGAAAACCGACCTTCGCGCTGGGAAGGCCGATTTTCTGCGTATAACACGATACTGCGCAATATTAAATGAGAAGGTGAAGCTGTGGAACTTTACGAACTTTGGAAACCCCTGATGCGGGACGGCACCGCATCCTTCTGGCAGGAATTCTACGTCAAATTCTATCAGGCATTTATCGAAGGAAGCCGCTGGAAGCAGTACCTGAACGGCGTCGGCACCACCCTTCTGGTCACGGCCATGGCGCTGACACTGGGCATTCTCCTCGGCATTGTGGTGGCCGTGATCCGGACCGCCCACGACCAGCAGCGGACAGGGCACAAGAACCCCATTCTCGGCCTGTTCAACGGCATCTGCAAGGTATACGTCACCGTCATCCGCGGCACGCCCGTTGTCGTTCAGCTTTTGATTTCGTTCTTTATTGTGTTCACTTGGGCAAAGGACGGCACATGGGTTGCAACAATCACATTCGGAATCAATTCCGGCGCATATGTTGCCGAGGTTATCCGTTCGGGAATCATGGCGATTGACCGCGGACAGATGGAGGCAGGGCGTTCGCTCGGGCTGACGCAGTACATGACAATGAAGGAAATCATTCTCCCCCAGGCATTTAAAAACATTCTTCCGGCAATCGGCAACGAAATGATTGCGCTTCTTAAGGAAACCTCCGTTGCAGGTTATGTTGCGGTTGTTGACCTTACAAAGGCGGGAAATCAGATTAAAAATACCACATATGACCAAACGAACCCGATTCTGCTCGTCGCCTTGGTATATCTCTTAATCGTAATACTCATGACAAAGCTGCTCGGCATTATGGAAAGGAGGCTGCGCAAGAGTGATAACCGTTAAAAATCTTGAAAAAAGCTTTGGCGCACATAATGAAATCCATGTGCTCAAAGGAATTGACGAAACAGTTAAAAAAGGTGAAAAGGTTGTTATCATCGGACCCTCGGGAAGCGGAAAAAGCACATTTCTGCGCTGCCTTAATCTGCTTGAAAAGCCCACAAATGGGCAGATTTTCATTGAGGGGGAGGAAATCACAAGCAGCAAGTGCAATATAAATCTTATCAGGCAGAAAATCGGAATGGTGTTTCAGCACTTCAATCTTTTTCCCCACCTCACAATAAGGGAAAATATCACGCTTGCACCGGTGAAGCTCAAGAAAATGACCGCTGAGCAGGCAAATGCAAAGGCTGAAGAGCTTTTAAAGCGCATCGGGCTTTCGGACAAGGCGGATTCCTATCCGCAGCAGCTTTCCGGCGGTCAGAAGCAGAGAATTGCCATAATCCGCTCGCTTGCAATGAATCCCGATATAATGCTTTTCGATGAACCGACTTCGGCGCTTGACCCGGAAATGGTCGGAGAAGTGCTCGACGTTATGAAAGAGCTTGCCGAAGACGGCATGACAATGGTTGTCGTAACGCACGAAATGGGCTTTGCGCGCGAGGTTGCCGACCGCGTTATATTCATGGACGACGGAATCGTTGCCGCTCAGGGCGCTCCCGATGAAATTTTCAGCGGAAACCCGAACAAGCGCCTGACGGATTTTCTCGGAAAAGTCTTGTAATTTTATTTTTTTCGGTATATAATAAAGTTTAAGGGGGTGTTTTTTATGGCAAAGGTAACAAAGGACATGATTATTATGGATGTTCTTTCAATAGATCCCGGCACTGCACCTTTCTTCCTTGAAATAGGAATGCACTGCCTGGGCTGCCCGTCGGCAAGCGGCGAATCCATTGAGGAAGCGTGCGCGGTTCACGGTGCGGACGCGGACGAGCTTGTAAAAAAGCTTAACGATTATCTTGAAAACAAGTAATTAACGGGCAAGCATCAAAACGGAAGTATGAGCATATTTTACTGTGCTCACACTTCCGTTTGTTATTTTGATAATATTAATGATAAATTTTTCCGATTTAATTAAAATTCTGCTTGAAAAGCGTTGAAAAATAGTGTAATATAGCAGAGATAGGGTTATACTATATTATTATTCATGGAGGATTTGCTATGAACAAAATAAAAAAAATTGCACTGCTTACAGGCGGCGGAGACTGCCCCGGACTTAATGCCGTTATCCGCGCTGTAACAACAACGGCAATCGTTAAGTACGGTCTTGAGGTTGTCGGAATCAAAAAAGGTTATCACGGTCTTTATTATAAGGACTTTGTTAATCTTACGCTTGACAGCGTTCAGGAAATTCTTTCGGAGGGCGGCACAATCCTTAAAAGCTCGAATAAAGATAACTTATTTCAGTATCCTGTTCGCGATAAGGACGGCGAAATAGTAAAAAAAGACGGAAAAATCGTTTATGAGAATGTTTCCGATGTTGCCATTGAAAACCTTAAGGAAGCCGGAATTGACGTGCTTTTCATTCTCGGCGGCGACGGAACGCTTACAAGCGGACGTGACTTTGCGCGCAAAGGTGTAAATGTAATCGGTATTCCGAAAACGATTGACAACGACTTAAACTGCACCGACTATACCTTCGGATTTGACACGGCGGTCGGCATTGTTACGGAATCACTTGACAGACTGCGCACAACGGCTAAAAGCCACGGCAGAATTATGGTTGCGGAAATCATGGGACGCGGGGCCGGCTGGCTGACGCTTCACGGCGGCATTGCAGGCGCGGCGGATGTTATCCTCCTCCCCGAAATTCCGTTCGATATTAATAAGGTTGCCGACAAAATCAAGGCTGATTTTGCAAAGGGCAAGGATTTCTGCATTGTTGCATGTGCAGAGGGCGCTAAACCCAATGACGGAGAAGCAGTTGTTCTTAAGGTTCGTGAGGATAGCCCCGACCCGATTCGTCTCGGCGGAATCGGCGCTGTTGTTGCCGACAAGCTTGAAACGCTTTGCAAAAATGAAGCGCGTTCAACCGTTCTCGGACATGTGCAGCGCGGCGGAATAACCGCCAGTCATGACAGAATCCTTTCCTCCCGTTACGGATATGCTGCCGTTGAGCTTGCAATGCAGGGACTGTTCGGCAACATGGTTATACTTAAAGGCGATCAAATCGGATATGCTTCACTTGAAGAAGTTATCGGTCAGGAAAACAAAAAGGTTCAGACTGATAACGAGCTTGTTCAGATGGCAAAGGCGCTCGGCGTTTGCTTCGGTGACTGATAAGCGCTTTTCAATCTCAGCATTGCGGAATAAAAGGGTGTAAAAAAATTTGCACCCTTTTACTGTACGGATAAAAAAACTGTTGAAATATCCTTCCGAATGATTTATAATGATATAAGATATTATTAATTTGGGGGATTGTAAAATGAAGAAAGAAAAACGCGCACCGTCCGGCTATTCAAGCGCACGCTTTATTCTTGATGACGCCGACGGCAACAGCTTTCAGGAGGACAGCAGCCCTGTTTCGGGTGCAGCTGCCGATCCCGGGTTCAGTAACATAAAATCCTATGGATTTGCGGCAAATGCAAAGGAAATGATGATGTCCTCTCTCATGCATCTGACAAATCCCTTTACGATAATCGTTATATTGCTTCTGACAGTAACATATATACTTCTGAGCGCTGCGGGTACTATTAATTTTACATTTACAACAGGGAGCGTTGTTCAGTACATAAACACGAATCTTGACATAATTGTAAATGCATTCCTCGGCTTTTTCTACGGACCTGTAACATGCGCGCTCGGCGTTGGTGTGTGCTGCATTGCAAAAATAATTGCAAGCAAAAGCACATTCTTCATCGGAAATCTTATCGGTGCACTGGCGGCAGGCTTTTGCCACGGCTGGATTCTGTACAGGCTCAAGCCGCGCTGGTTCTACCCGAGATTTAAGAATTATTACGCAAATCTGCTTTTCAACATTGTTGAAACGCGCTTTGTTATTTCCGCATTTATAAATGTGCTTCTTATGTCGGTTATTTACAGAGTATTTATCGGATATCCCATATCCGTTTTCATTCTCAATTATTCAAAGTCGGGTGTTCCGCTGGAATCGGTTGCCCAGTTCTTAAAAGTGTTCTTTGTCAGCATACTTTTTGAATCCGCCGTTATTTTCGTTGCAATTACGGTTGCCGGGTTTATTGCGGCAAAGGCGTTTCCGCTTCAGTTTGCGCAGTCGTCCATGTTTATCGGCGGAGGCGGCAGCATCGGAAGCTTTGATGATGATTCCAAAAATTAGGAAGCTTCGGAGGGTTTGTTTTGGATTATGTTTTTGACAATAAAATCGACGTTAAGCTGATTGCGCTTTTTATAACAGACGCTTTTAAAACAGCGATTCCCGAAGCGTATATTGTGGACGTGATAATGCTTCAGCCCGTTGTCAATTATTTTGATTTGGCGGAGCACATGGCGGAGCTGACCGAGGGCGGCTATCTCACATATTATGTTGAAGATAACATCCGTTACTACAGTATAACCGAAAAAGGAAAAGAAACGCTCGGTTATTTTTCGCGCAGGATTCCCAAAACCGTCCGTGAACGGCTTCTGCGCACAGTTAAAATGAAGATAAGGGAATTTAAAAATTCAATCAGCATACGCGCTGATTACACAAAAGTAAGCGATATTGAATATTGCATTTCGCTCGGAATAACAGAGGGGGCTTCCGACCTGTTCGGGGTGAATATATCAGTCGGCGACGAAA
>CAJJUC010000148.1 GCA_905195005.1 uncultured Eubacteriales bacterium
TTCGTATTTGCGAGCATTTTTGCGCTGTAATGTCGGAAAAGACTTCAAAAAAACGAGTTCGGATACTGACACATCTGCTTAAAGAATAATGTCGAATTATTGGGGATACATGAGGAAAAAACAGCTTTTTGTAACCTATGCACAAAAAAAATAATTTTTTTATTATAAATTCATTAATCACGTATATTGCAATTTTAGTGTATTCGTTGTAATATATATACGTACTTGGTAAGTACAAACTTTTTTCATTTTCCCTCCTTTTAGTGGCAGACGCGAGTGTCTGTCATTTTTTTTGCGCTTCGGCGCATTGAAGCCGCGGCAGACTCGTTTTCTAACAATTGGTGTTTACATAATAAATCTTAAATTTATTGAATAATACCTATTGACATTTTCATCTATATATGCTATGCTATTTTACGAGATACCACTATATATGGGGGATAGACTCCGAATGCGGTCATCAGCGGTTATACAGGGGTTTTGCCCTGTTTTTCCATGTGCGGAGCATGCAGCGCGTGCGGCAGACCGCGTTTGCATCGATGCTTCGGGAAAACTAAGGAGGGTTTTTGATGAAAATTATTAAACGAAATGGCTCTGAGGTGCTGTTTGACGAGAGTAAAATACTGACCGCCATTTCAAAGGCAAATGAAGCCGTGCCTCATCAGGTTCGTATGACGGAAAAGCAGATTGAAAGAATTGCGGAAAGAGTTGTTCTTTCGTGCGAATCGCTCGGTCATTCCCCGAGCGTTGAAGAAGTACAGGATTTGGTTGAGCACCAGGTAATGGCACACGGAGCTTTTGAGGTTGCAAAGGCTTATATTACGTATCGGTATACAAGAACTCTCGTCCGCCAGTCAAATACAACGGATGACAAGATTCTCAGCCTCATCGAATGCAACAATGAAGAAGCCAAACAGGAAAATTCAAATAAAAACCCCGTGGTTAATTCAACGCAGCGTGACTACATGGCAGGCGAGGTATCGAGAGATATTACGAACAGAATCCTGCTCCCGAAGGAAATTGTTGACGCGCATAACGAGGGAATTATTCATTTCCACGACAGTGATTACTATGCGCAGCATATGCATAACTGCGATCTTGTGAATCTTGAAGATATGCTGCAAAACGGCACTGTTATAACGGGAACGCTTATCGAACGTCCGCACAGCTTTTCGACCGCCTGCAACATTGCAACTCAGATAATTGCGCAGGTTGCGTCCAATCAGTACGGCGGTCAGTCAATATCGCTGACGCATCTTGCTCCGTTTATACAGGTCAGCCGTGAAAAGATAGCGCGCGATTTGAGAAGCGAGCTTGTTGAGGCGAATATGACAATGGACGATGAAACATTTAAGAAAATTGTTGAACGCCGCTTGCGCTTTGAAGTGAAAAAAGGGGTTCAGACGATACAGTATCAGGTTGTAACTCTTCTTACGACAAACGGTCAGGCTCCGTTTGTGACAGTATTTATGTATCTTAACGAGGCGAAGAATGAGCAGGAGAAAAAGGATCTTGCAATGATAATCGAAGAGGTTCTCACGCAGCGTTATCAGGGCGTTAAAAATGAAAAAGGCGTTTGGGTGACGCCTGCATTTCCGAAGCTTATTTACGTTCTTGAGAATGATAATATCCATGAGGGGGATAAGTATTATTATCTCACCGAGCTTGCGGCTAAATGCACTGCAAAGCGTATGGTTCCCGATTACATTTCGGAAAAGGTTATGCTTGAAAATAAGATTGATAAGAACGGGGAGGGGCATTGCTACACATGCATGGGCTGCCGCAGCTTCCTCACTCCGTATGTGGATGAGAACGGCAAGCCGAAGTATTACGGCCGCTTCAATCAGGGCGTTGTCACCGTGAACCTGGTGGATATCGGGCTTTCGGCAGAAAAGAGTATGGATAAATTCTGGAAGATTTTCGACCAGCGCATGGAGCTTTGTCATTGGGCTCTGCGCTGCCGTCACGAAAGACTTGAGGGAACGTATTCCGACGTTGCGCCGATTTTGTGGCAGCACGGTGCGCTTCTGCGTCTTAAAAAGGGCGAGAAGATAGACAAATATCTTCACGGCGGTTATTCAACGCTTTCGCTCGGTTATGCCGGTCTTTGGGAATGTGTGTACAGTCTTATCGGCAAAAAGCTCACGGAGCCCGAGGGTGAGGAGCTTGGTCTTAAGATAATGAAAAGGCTTAATGAATATACCGCGAAGTGGAAAGCGGAGGAGAATATCGATTATTCGCTCTACGGAACTCCGCTGGAAAGCACAACGTATAAGTTTGCAAAGTGCCTGCAAAAGCGTTTCGGCGTTATTAAGGGCGTGACGGATAAGGGGTATATCACAAACAGCTATCATGTTCACGTTACCGAGGATATTAACGCATTCGACAAGCTTGCGCTTGAAGCAAAATTTCAGGCGCTTTCTCCCGGCGGTGCAATCAGCTATGTTGAAGTCCCCGATATGCAGCACAACATTGAAGCTGTGCTCGACGTCATGAACTTTATCTATGATAATATTATGTATGCGGAGCTTAACACAAAGAGCGATTACTGCCAGAAGTGCGGCTGGGACGGCGAAATCGGAATAGAGGAGCAGGACGGCAAGCTTATCTGGAAATGCCCTCAGTGCGGAAATACCGACCAGGACACAATGAACGTTGCAAGAAGAACCTGCGGATACATCGGAACGCAGTTCTGGAATCAGGGCAGAACGCAGGAAATTAAGGAAAGAGTTCTGCACCTGTAAAATAGGTGAGATAAATGCATTACGGAGAAATAAAAAACTGTGATATTGCCAACGGGATCGGCGTGCGTGTTTCGCTGTTCGTTTCGGGCTGCACAAATCACTGCAAAAACTGTTTTCAGCCGCAGACATGGGATTTTGAATACGGAAAGCCGTTCACCTCGGAAACGGAAAGCTATATTATCGGGCTTTTAAAGCCGTCCTATATAAACGGGCTGACGGTTCTCGGAGGAGAACCGTTTGAACCGAAGAATCAGCTTGTGCTTTATCCGTTTTTGAAAAGGGTGAAAGAGACCTTTCCGAAAAAATCAATATGGATGTTTTCGGGATTTACATTTGAAGAACTTACCGACAGTGCGGCATATCCGAATTGCGAAGTAACGGAGGATATTCTCAGACTTGCCGATGTGCTGATTGACGGCAGATACGATGAATCGCTCAAAAGCATTGCACTTAAATTCCGCGGTTCGTCCAATCAGCGGATAATTAATCTTCCCGAAACCTTTAAAAGCGGCAAGGTTACCTTATGGGAATAGATGATATATTTTAAGAACCGTTCGGGCATTTCCGGGCGGTTCTTATGCATATTACTGCGCAACGGGGAAGAATATCATTACAGAGGTGGAGCGTACATGAATGAAATTATCGAAGAAAAGCTTGCAAAGCTTCCGGACAAGCCGGGCGTGTATATGATGAAAAATGCCGCCGGTACGGTTATATACGTCGGAAAAGCAAAGGTGCTGAAAAACCGTGTTCGCCAGTATTTTCATGCTTCAGCCAATCACAGCGCAAAAACGCTTGTGATGGTTTCAAAAATATGCGACCTTGATTATATAATCTGTGACAGTGAGATGGAGGCGCTTGTCCTTGAATCGAACCTGATTAAGGAATATAAGCCGAAGTATAATATTCTGCTTAAGGATGATAAGCATTATCCGTATCTGAAAATCACGATGGGGGAGGAGTATCCGCGCTTGCTATATGTGCGCCGAATTGAAAACGACGGCGCAAAATATTTCGGTCCGTATCCGTCCGGGTATTCTATCCGCGAAACGCTTAAGCTCGTCCGCGATATTTTCATGATTCCGCACTGTGCCAAGCGTTTTCCGAGGGATATAGGCAAGGAACGCCCGTGCCTTTACCATGCGATGGGAAAGTGCTCGGCTGTCTGCACGGGAAATGTTGACCCTGCTTCGTACCGCAGAACATTTAAAAGTATAATTAAGTTTTTGGAGGGGAAGGACTCGGAGGTGCTTGAAACGCTGCAAACGGAGATGCGCGCAGCTGCCGCGGCGCTTGAATTTGAACGGGCGGCGATTCTGCGCGACCAAATCGAGTCGGTTATGCGCCTCGGCGAAAGGCAGAAGGTTATCACGGATTCGGGCGGAGATACGGATGTTATCGCTGTTTGCGCCGCCGATTCACTTGCCTCGGCAGAGGTATTTTATATCCGCGGAGGAAAGCTTATCGGGAGCGATTCGTTTAATCTTTCGGAAACACTTATGCTCGACACTGCACGCCTTTTGTCGGATTTTCTTCCGCGATTTTATTCGCGTGACAATTACATTCCCGAAACGGTTTTGATTTCTGAGGATATTGACGATTCCGCCGCGCTTGAAGCATATCTTTCCGAAAAACGCGGAAAAAAGGTTTCCGTGAAGGTGCCGCAGCGCGGAAATAACCGAAAAACGGTTGATATGGCAATTAAAAATGCTTATAAAAATATTGAGAATTATAAAACCGAGCAGGTGCGCGAAAAGCTGCGTGCCGCGTCCGTGGTTGAGCTTGCCTCAGCTCTGGCGCTTGAAGTCATTCCCGACAGAATCGAAGCTTACGACATTTCGCATATTTCGGGAACGGACACTGTTGCGTCAATGGTTGTGTTCGAAAACGGGCGCAGTGCGCGCCGCGAATACAGGCGGTTCAAAATCCGCACCGTTGACGGCGCCAACGACACTGCTTCCATGCGTGAAACACTGCGCCGCCGCTTCACACATGAACAAAATAAAGGCGACGGTAAATTTGCATCCATGCCTGACCTTATTTTGCTTGACGGCGGTATTGCGCAGCTGAATGCAGTTAAGCAGCTTTTTGACGAGCTGAATATTGACATTCCGCTTTTCGGCATGGTAAAGGACGACCGCCATCGCACGCGCGGCGTGGTTTCCGAACAGGGGGAGGCGTTGCTGAACCCCACGGGCGCGGCATTCCGTCTTGTCACAAATATTCAGGATGAGGTGCATCGGTTTGCGATTGAGTATCACAGAAAGCTGCACGAAAAAAAGATCATTGCAAGCGAACTTGAAAATATTGAGGGGATAGGCAAGCAAAAGCGCATTGCACTCATGAAGCATTTTAAAAGCATTGCAAAAATAAAGCAAGCCCCTGCGGAGGAGCTTGCAAAGGTAAAAGGCATAAGCCGGAAAAATGCCGAAGCGATTCATGAGTATTTTGCCGAGCTGCAGTGAATATGCCTAACGGCGCAGCCGCGCCGCAAGTGAGAATGTGATAAACACAATCAAATTTGCAATTACAACGCTTGCGCCGACTGCGATTTCGAGGTAAAACGACGCGCATATACCTATGAAAAAGCAAACGGCGCTGATAATAGCGGCACATATTATAACGCCTTTAAAATAGCGGCACACGCGCATTGCCGAAAGCGCAGGGAATATGATAAGGCTTGAAATCAGCAGCGCCCCCATGATTCTCATTCCCAAAACAATTGTCACCGCCGTAAGCACTGCGAGCGCAGAATTGTATAAATCAACGCGCACGCCGGTTGCGCGGCTGAACGGTTCGTCAAACGTCACGGCAAAAATCCTGTTGTAAAAAACGACGAACAACGCCAATACCGCAAATGAAAGGATAACGCTGACATAAACATCGGTGCGGCTCATTGCAAGCACGCTTCCGAACATGTAATTGCAGACATCCGTTGTTATTCCCGTTGTCAGACCGGTAACAATAATGCCGATTGCAAGCGATGAAGATGAAAACACCGCGATTGCCGCGTCACCGCGCATTGAACCGCTCTCCGTTATGCGAAGCAGAAAGAATGCAGCGATAATCACAAGCGGAATCGAAAC
>CAJJUC010000149.1 GCA_905195005.1 uncultured Eubacteriales bacterium
CGCACCGATAACTGCACGCAGGCTTTCGAAATTCGGGGTGTTGAACGAGCCGACAGCGCAGCCTTCAGCCTCCGCAATTTTTAATATATTCTTTAAATTAACAATCATTTCATGCTATCCTCCGCTAAAATCTGTTTTGAAAAGCCATATATTTTTTTATATTTTTTCAGTTGTCTTTCATAAAATTCGTGCCGCAGCTTATTAGAATAATATGTTTTACCTGTTTTGGCAAGCTGCATTTCAGCTTCGTAAAGTCCGATCGCTTTGCCTGCGAGATACGCTGTTCCTGCGGCGCCGGCCTCCTCTGTGTCAAGTGCCGCAACCGGAATGCCGAGCACATCCGCTTTTATCTGAAGCCAGACTGCCGATCTTGCTCCTCCGCCGGTTGCCGTCAGCAGCTTCGGCATAAGTCCGCGTGATTCGAGAATGTCCAGATTCACCGCTATTTCATACGCTGTACCCTCCATAAGAGCCTTGTATATATCTGCCTTTGTGTGCTCAAATGTAAGCCCGATAACGGCAGCCTTTGAAGAACTGTCCATGTACGGTGTGGCAGCGCCTGCAAAATGCGGCATTATAAGTAAATCGGTAGGTTTTTCGCTTACTTCCGAATCAAGCTCAGCATAGCTTTTATCAGAAAAATTATCGCGAAACCATTTCAGCGTTGCACCGCCGGTGTATGAAAGAACATAACATGCATATTTCCCGTTTATATGCGGAGCAATCGAAAATCCGCATTCGAACAGTGAGAAATCGCGCGGCACGCTTTCCATAACAACCGGAACACATTCCACCGTTCCCGTTCCGTCCATAACATCGCCGCATTCAAGCACATTTGCACCTGTCATGGCTGCAATCTGGTCATGACAGCCCGACACAATTACAGTGTCCGCATCAAGCATAAGCTCCTTTGCAAGAGCTTTCCTGATTTTTCCGGCACAATGACCCGACGCATTCGGCTTTGACAACAAGTCGGCGTCAATTCCGAATGCGTCCGTTATCTCCTTTGCCCAGCATTTGTTTTTAATATCAAAGCAAGCTGTTCTTGCTGCAAGAGAATAATCAATGAACCTGTTCCCCGTCAGCATATAAACAATATAGTCCTGCATTAAAAAAATGTGCCTAGCCGCGGTATAGCTCTGCGGCATATTTTTCTTTATCCATAATATTTTTGGGAATGAGTACATTTCGTGAAGCCTCACTCCCGTCAGATACGCAAGCTCATCTTCTTTGAAGTGTTCAAGAATTTCCTTACATTCTTCTTTCCCTCTCGGATCAGTGTAAAGCATTGACGGCGCACACGGCTCGTCATTTTCATCAAGCATTGTAAAGGTTTCTCCGAAGCTTGTCACTCCGATTGAACGGATTTGCGGCAGATTCAGCCGTAATATTACCTTTTTCACACAATTGAAAATTTCCAGGGGGTCAATTTCATGAAGACCTCCGCTTCGCTTTACGTTGTATTCCTCATATTCACATTTCACGAAAATGCCGTTTTCATCATAAGCGGCAATTTTGCATCCACTTGTTCCGATGTCAAGTCCGGCTGCGTACATAGCGCTCAACCTCCTATAACTCAATCATGTCATAGCCGAGATAAGTTGTAAACGCCTCTCTCAGAATATCTGTCATGTCGCCTTTTCCGATTGCCGTATGATGCCTGAAGCCATTTCGCGCAAGCACGATGAGCTTTCTCTGCAAATCGTCAATCCGCGCAACGCCTCCGCAGCCGAAATATTCTTTTT
This sequence comes from uncultured Eubacteriales bacterium, assembly GCA_905195005.1. Classification (GTDB taxonomy): domain Bacteria; phylum Bacillota; class Clostridia; order UMGS1883; family UMGS1883; genus UMGS1883. The sequence continues at coordinate 1,746 of CAJJUC010000149.1, forward strand.
CAATAGGCTCGCCTGTAAATTCTCCCTTATCGGCATAAAACGTCAGCTTTCCGTTTTCCGTTTTGCAGTTTGAATATGTCATCGGGAACGCGGCAATTCTTCCCTCGTTGCTTCCCCAGCCGCAGCCCGGACATTCCTTTGCAAACATTTTATGATCCGTCACATGACCCTTGCTCTCCATAAGTGACTGAGCAACCGGACCGCAATGGAACAGAATAACCTTGTTCGGGTCATCGCCGTAATTATTGTTCCAGTCAAGACACGCCGTCGGTTCTTCGGATGCCAAAAGCATTGAATACATGTTTATTGCCGAGCACAAATCTATCTCGCACGAAGCAACGATTCCGCGGTCGTTAAGCTCACTGAGAAGCACGCATGGCGCAACGCCGAGAACAGACTGCATTTCATTCCAGCATCGCAGAGTTATGCAGTCCAAATGGTATTCGCGCATCATATCATCGATTGCAACCGACACCTTTGCAAGCGTTTCCGTTTTTTCGGGAGGAACAGCCGAAAAATCCGTATATTCAACAAGTCTTTCAAGCTTTTTCTTCACGGAATCACTCTGCGCGTCAAGCTTTTCCACGCGGTAAAAAAGCTCGGATAAATCGTATGTATCACATGTTATGCCATATTTCTGAAGAGTTATCTCATCATAGCGCACTGTTTTGAACTTTGTTGTTCTGGCACCGATTATACCGATTGTAAAGCGTTTCATCCCATTTACAACGCGGCACACGGCGGCAAAATCCTTTAAGTTTTTTTCAAATGCACTGCTGCTCGGGTGAACAACATGCGGCTGCATTATTGTAAACGGAATATTATACTGATGGAAAACATCGCATATTGAGAATTTTCCGCAGTATGAATCTCTTCTGTGGTCAAAGTCCATTTTCCCTATTTCGTCGGGATATGCCTGTATAAATATCGGCACTCCGCAATCACGCACGGCAGCAACAGCTCCGTTTTCATCGCTGAAATTCGGCAGCGACATAATAACGCCGTCAAATTCACCCCGATGTTTTTCAAGCCAGTTTGCATATATCATGCCCTCATCCTTTGTTTCAACAGCTCCGTAGCGCGTCATATCCTTGGGCGGCATAATGAATCCGAACCCCGCTTTTGTTACGGCGTCCGAAACCTCGTTTCTTGCCGACGCAATAAGCGTTGCCGGAAAAAAGCCTCTGTTTCCGAAATAAAGAGCAAATGTTTGTTTATTATTGCTTTTCATCATTTTAACCCATTCCCTTCTTTTATACTTTTTGTGTTGATTTTATCAGAAAGTATGATATAATTATAGTCAATTCTATGCGGAAAATTGTAAATTTGTCCGAAAGGGTGGATTATTTTGAGTTTAAAAATAAATATCGGAGAGCTTAAAACGGTTCTTGAGCTTTTTTACACGCTTTCGGGAATCAGAATTGTGATTTTTGACGATGAATATAACGAAATAATTGCATATCCCGAGGAAAAATGCGAATTTTGCTCCGTTATCCGCTCCGTTAAATCACTCAGCGAAGAATGTAAGAAATGCGACGCGTCCTCATTTGAAAAAAGCAGAGAGGCGGACGGCATTTACATATATAAGTGCCATGCAGGGCTCACCGAGGCAACAATTCCGCTTAAAGACCGCAGCAAAATAATCGGTTATATGATGTTCGGGCAGATAACCGACTTAAAGGATAAATCTTCACTCACGGAGCTGGTTTCAGGCATAAATGCGAAATATGAAATCAATTGCACCCAGCAGGGCATAAAGTACCGCAGCAAAAAGCAGATAAACGCGGCTGCCGGCTTGCTTGAAATCTGCACGAATTATATTCTGCTCAAAGAAATGATAATGCCGGATAACAGCAGGATAACGCGCCGCGCAAAAGAGTATATAAAAAATAACCTTGGTAACGAAATAAAAATAGCCGATATATGTTCATATACCGGCACAAGCAGAACAAAGCTTTATGACGCTTTTAAAAGCGACTGTAACATCGGCATTGCGGAATACATACGAAACATGCGGCTTGAATATGCCTGCTCGCTTTTAAGCTCCGGGGATTTGCCTATCTCCGCAGTTTCCGAAAAATCCGGTTTTTCGGATTACAACTATTTCAGCCGTCTTTTTAAGAAGCATTACGGAATATCACCGCATAAAATACGAAAAAATTCCTGAAGCTCAGACACAGAAAACCCTGTAGGTATAAGGTATAGCCACAGGGTTTTTTATATAAAATTAAAATTGCTTTTCTTTCTGTATTCTATCGGCGTAAATCCCGTTTTTTTCTTAAATATACAGTTGAAATACGCCTGACTGCAAAATCCGCACATTTGCGCAATTTCTGCCGCAGGCAGCTCAGTGGTATTGAGCATGATTTTTGCATTTTCAATCCGCACAGTGTTTATGTAATCCCCGGGGGTACTCCCGATAATTTCTTTGAACAGGCGAAAAAAGGTACTTCTGCTCATAAAAGACCTGCGATGCAGCTCGGAGCTATCAATCTGTTCCGAATAATGCTCCTTTATATAATCCGCCGCGCTGCCGATTCTTTGCATATTTTCTATGCCGATACTTTCCAATGCGCTTTCCCCAGACAGCGGTGCACAAAACTCATGAACATTCGAAATTATCTCCATAAGCAGCGCGTTTATATGCAGATTCTGCGAAAGACTGTTTATCCTGCGCGACATGATAAGCCTTTTAAAGCTTTCCTCACACGCCGGCAAATATACACAGTTTGGCAGGGAATCGATGTATTTCGCTGCAAACGCTTTGTCAGCACACGAAAAATGAACCGCAAAGCATTCAAAGTAATTTTTGCTCCGGCGAAGCTGATTCGGCTTAATCAGCAGCACGTTGCCTGCATTATGACTGTATGCAAACCGGTCAACATATGATATGCCCGAAGAGGTTTTATAAAATTCAAATTCATATTGAAACGTTTTTCTCGGATTCGTAATTCCGCGCCTGACAACGGAATCGGATTTATAATACAGCAGAGAAACATCGGAAAACAGCTCCGACACGTTAACCACCTCCCCCGATTGATACTGAAGTTAAAACATAGAATACTTTTCTTATAGAAAATACGGTTTTTATATTTTATAATAACATTATACTTCAAAACGAAGTGTTGTCAATCCGAAAATGAAAAAAGGAGAAAAATATGAGATTTAGTAATGCGAAAGAAATGTATGAGTATTTGAACAGTGGACATGATCTTTATCATCCTGAATCAGGAATTTATGTATTTTCTTACAATGATCGTGGTGCTTTATGCAAATACTGTTTATCAAAAGATCAGGTAAAAGAGATCAGTGAACGATCAAAACAAAATCATGATGAATACTGGGGAGCTTTTCTTGAGTTTGGAGGAGAAATTTTAGAAGATGATAAAGTTTCCATGAAACCTTCCCTTGAATTTTGTGAAAAGCATTATCAGGAATCAGATTGGTTGGATACAATAAATGTTAACCTTGAAAAACCAGATTGTTATTTGCTTTGTTGCTTGGATGATGAAAATTATGCTTCAGCTCAATATTTCACATTTTCATCCATGACAGAAGCAAAAGAGTTCTGTTATCAGTTTGCGGAAGAAAATTATCCTGATGAAGATCTTCAATTTGAAGAAAGCAGTTTTTATCATAAGAATGGACATAAAGGAGCAAAAATTTCTTGCACTTATGGTACTTCTTTTGATATAAATTACATCTTCCCAATTCATATGAAAAAAGATAAAATGTCGTTTTGTGTCTGGCATCATGCATATAATGGTGTGCGTTTTGAGATCAGAAAATCAGGGACTTATGAAGAGTGCAGTAGTTTTACAAAAGATGATTTTCAAGAGACTTATCTGAAACTGTCTGAAGTATCTCCTGATGAAGTGAAACAATATGAAGAAGACGATCAATGGATACTTGATGATGGACTAGAATGGGAAGTATGGGATATCATTACAATTCATAGACAGAATCATTCAAATGTATTTGTCGCTCCATTATCAATATACCAGCTTTCCAAGGTCAAAACGATGGATCAAATG
>CAJJUC010000150.1 GCA_905195005.1 uncultured Eubacteriales bacterium
GGGCTCAGCGGAGTCGGTGACCTTATTGTGACGTGCACCTCAATGCACAGCCGCAACCGCCGTGCAGGAATACTCATCGGCAAGGGAAAAAGCCTTGACGAAGCGCTCAAAGAGGTTCATATGACGGTTGAAGGCGTTTACGCAACGCGTGCCGCATATGCTCTTTCCCAAAAATACAACGTTGAAATTCCGATAACCGAAGCGGCATACAATGTTTTGTTCAACGGAACGGATCCGCGCACGGCAGTTAACATGCTGATGACGCGCGGCCGCAAAAGCGAGGCTGATATACTGTGAAAACGGCAATCATCGGCGGCGGAGCATCGGGAATGACCGCCGCCGTTTTTTCGGCGCGAAACGGTAAAAAAGTTACCGTTTTCGAGCGCAGTGACAGAATTTTAAAAAAGCTGCTTGCAACCGGCAACGGCAGGTGCAATCTTTCAAATGAGGACATTTCCGCAGAGTTTTACATAACCTCCTCCCCTAAAACCGCGGAGGGGATACTGCGCCGTTTTTCCGCACGGGAGGAAAGCGAATTTTTCGCCTCGCTCGGGATTCCGTTCGCTTGCGAGGACGGGCGAATTTATCCGCGCAGCAAAAGAGCCGCCGCCGTTTCGGACGCGCTTAGATTTGAAGCGGACAAGCTCGGCGTCAGGATAAAAACAAACGCATATATTAAGGAAATCCGCCCCGAAAGAGCGGCAAAACTATGTTTCCGCATACTCGGGGAAAGCTTTGACCGCGTTATCATCGCCTGCGGCGGCTCTGCCGCGCCGATGTTCGGCACGGACGGAAACGCCTTTAAGCTGCTGCAATCCGTCGGGCACACGATTCATGCGCCGCGCCCGATGCTTGTTCCTCTTAAAACGCGCGAAAATACTGCGCAGATTAAGGGTATCCGCGCCGCATGCACAGTTTCGGCGAACGGACGCTCGGAGCAGGGAGAGGTTCAGTTCACTGATTACGGGCTTTCGGGCATCGCCGTCATGCAGCTTTCATCACTGTTTGACGGCAGAGCTATGCCGGTTTCAATTGACCTTATTCCCGAAACAGGGCTTTCGGAGCTTCAAAATGAGCTTGCAAGCCGCGCCGCCATGCTCCAAAGCCGCACCGCCGAGGATTTTATGACTGGCGTTATTCACAAAACGCTTTTTCGCTATATTCTCGGCCGCTGCAAAATTCCGCCGCATATATTATGCGGACAATTGCAGGGCGGAGAACTCGCGCTCATCGCAAAAATGCTGAAATCGCTCGATTTCACAGCCGTTGACACCTGCGGATTTTCAACTGCGCAGACGACGCGCGGCGGCGCAGAACTTTCGGAATTTTCCCCGTCCACGCTTGAATCGAAAAAATGCGGCGGTATTTTCTGCGTTGGTGAAGCGCTTGACTGTGCCGGACTTTGCGGAGGGTATAATCTGCACTGGGCATGGCTCACCGGTTATCTTGCCGGAAATGCTTAGTCTGTTATGCCTATAATAAATGAGGGATTGTATGCTTAGAATCAATGATTTGAAATTACCGATAAAATATACGGAGAAAGATATCCGCACCGCCGTTAAGAAAAAGCTCGGAATCGGCGATTACGATATTTTATCCGTCTCCGTTATAAAGGATTCCGTGGACGCGCACCGCCGCAGCGCCGTTTGCCGCTCTGTCTGCGCGGCTGTTAAGCTTCGCGGCGAGCAGCGTTTTTCGGGTATCGGCGGCGTTATGCCGTACAGAAAATATGAGTATGAATATCCGCCGGCATCGCGCCTTGAAAAGCGTCCGGTGGTTGTCGGTGCAGGACCGTGCGGACTTTTTGCCGCGCTTGTTCTTGCAAGCTGCGGCGCGCGCCCCGTTATTCTTGAACGCGGACTGACGGTTGACATGCGCGTTGAAAAGGTGAACGCGTTTTTCACAGAACGGCAGCTCGACACCGAATGCAACATTCAGTTTGGCGAGGGCGGCGCAGGCGCTTTTTCGGACGGAAAGCTCAACACCGGTATAAAGGACGGGCGCATCCGCAAGGTGCTTGACGAATTTGTCGGCTGCGGCGCACCTGAGGAAATTCTTCGTGACGGGAAGCCGCACATCGGAACGGACAGGCTGCGCGGCGTGATAACAAATCTCCGTAAGAAAATAATATCGCTCGGCGGGGAATTTCTGTTTTCATGCAGGCTTGACGATATTATTATTGAAAAAGGCGCAGTCCGCGCAGTGAAAACAACGAGCGGTATAATCGAAACGAACGCGCTTGTCCTTGCAATCGGTCACAGTGCGCGTGACACGTTTGAAATGCTTCACCGCCGCGGACTTCCCATGGAAAGAAAAAGCTTTTCCGTCGGCGTTCGTATCGAGCACCCTCAATCATTTATTAACGATGCTCTTTACCATAAATTTGCACCGCTGCTGCCGCCGGCTGATTACAAGGCAGCGGTGCACCTGCCCGGCGGACGCGGAGTGTATACCTTCTGCATGTGCCCGGGCGGCAGCGTTGTTGCCGCCGCAAGCGAGCAGTGCAGCGTTGTCACAAACGGGATGAGCAACCTCGCGCGTGACGGGAAAAATGCAAACAGCGCCGTGCTTGTCAGCATTCTTCCGACTGATTTTGGCGGTGATGACGTTTTCGCCGGTATGCACTTTCAGCGCAGGCTCGAAAAAGCTGCGTTTTATATGGGCGGCGCCGATTACAGCGCACCCGTTCAGGCCGTTGCCGATTTTCTGCGCGGTCAGAAAACCATGTCACTCGGAAAGGTTGAGCCGACATATCCAATCGGAATCCGCTTTTCGCAGATTGGGAAGCTTTTCCCCGATTTTGTCACCGATGCACTGCGCAGCGGACTTTTGGGTCTTGACCGCAAAATCCGCGGTTTCGCCATGGACGACGCTGTTTTAACTGCCGTTGAAAGCCGCTCCTCCTCCCCCGTTCGGATTCTGCGCGGTGAGGATATGCAGTCATCGGTGCGCGGAATATATCCCTGCGGTGAGGGCGCAGGCTATGCGGGCGGAATTATGAGCGCTGCCGTTGACGGGCTGCGCGCGGCCGAGGCTGTGCTCGGTAAACCCCGATAATTCCCTTGCAAGCCAAAACTGCCAAAATCACGGTCAGCACAAGCGCAAAAACATATGTGTCGCAGCAGTAAATATACATCAGCGAAAAGCTGATAATTGCCATAAACACGCGCCCGATATAATATTTTTTCATAGAGAATTTTCCTCCGCACAGCGCCGATGCCTGAAAATGAACGCTCAGCCCTCCCCATGAAAGCAGCGCCGCCGCTGCCGGGAGCGCCGAAGAGCCGCCGCGTGAAAGTCCGCGCAGTCCGCAGGTTACTTCAATTATCCCTGCCAAAACCGCGTTGTCGGTCGGAAGAAGATTTATTATCGCGCTGAACGTTATCACGAAAACGCAAACCGTGCCCATTGCGCATGCGCTTGATACGGCGCAATCGGATATAAGCCTGCCTGCCGGGGGCTTATTTTTTCTGTAAAACTCCCATTCGCCGCGCAGCGCCTTGCATTCGCCTTCTCCTCCGCCGGCAGCCGCGCAGATAAGCGAGCTTATAACAAGCATTATGTAAAGCGCCGCACCGGCACGGGCGTCCGAAAAAAATCCTATGCCGACAGTTCCGATAACAAACAGCGGTCCTGCGTTATTGCAGAAAGCAAGCAGCCTTTCCGCCTCGGTTTTCGAAATCTGCCCCTCCGCAAAGCTGTCGAAAACTGCGCGCGCGCCCGCGCCGTAGCCGCCGATAAGTCCCGTTAAAAGGCACACGCAGCCGCTGCTGCCGATCCCCGTAAGCGGCGATATGATTTTTGATAAAATGCTTCCGAGCGGACGTGAAAATCCGCTTTTTATCAGGCAGGACGACACAAGCATGAACGGCAGAAGCGATGGGATAACGGCATTTATGCAAAGCGCCGCGCCGCTTGCCGCACCCGATATAACCTTATCGGGGAAAAGCGCAAATGCCGCGCAAATCACAAAAAACAGCACTTTTTTTCCCTCCCTCAGATAAACTCAATTCGTATAATGCTTCCCGTAACGCACACATTTTCATCGGTAACGCTTGTGAGCACAAGGTCGCTTCCGTCGACTTTTATAATTCCGGCTCGCGTATTCAGTTTAAGCGAATTTTCGTCATAATCGAGAATACCGCGCAGATTTTCAACATTAAGCTCACTGCTGCCGACAAGCTCTATCCGCGGCAGGTCGCAAACCGCGTCAAGCGGAACGTCAAGCGCCTCACTCACGCGCACCGCCCTGTTCTTTTTCGCCATATATATTGCCCCCATTCTCTATAAAAGGTTATGCCGCAAACCGCGGAAACATACAATATTTATTGAGAGGGGCTGTTTAAATGGTTTCGGATATAATCAGATGCATCAAAGGGTGCTGCGAAATAAAGGTCAGCGGAAGATTTCCCGAGAGAATACTCAATGCCGCGGCAGGAAAAGGAGTTTTTGTCGAAAACGTGACTAAAACACCCGACGGTGCGCTTTGGTTTTCCGTCAGCCGCCGCGGCTGCGGCGAGCTTTGCGCCGACGTTCCCGAGGGGCTTGATATAACGGTTGAAAAACGCTTCGGACTGCCTTTTTTTCTGCGCCGCCACCGCCGCAGGGTTCTGCTTTTTTTCATGCCTGCCGCGGTGATTTTGTCGCTCTTTGTATCATCGCTCTTTATCTGGAACGTCCGCATAGTCGGCGGAAATAAGGCGCTCAGAGCGGAGGTAAGAGATGTGCTTGAGAAAAACGGCGTTTACCGCGGTGCATTAAAGCACAAAATTGACCGCTACGGCGTGAAAAACGCGGCAATCTGCTCCGTTGACGGCCTTTCCTGGCTTTGGGTTGATATTAAGGGAACAACGGCAACGGTGAAAATCCATGCGCGCACCGCCGTGCCGAAGCTTGCCGAAATAAAAGAGCCTGCAAACGTTATCGCAACGGAAAACTGCGTTATCGAGCAAATGCAGGTTTTCTGCGGCAGGGAGCTTGTTTCACCCGGCATGACGGTTGAAAAGGGCAGCGTTATAATAACGGGCGTTCTTACAAGCGAAAACGAGCTTGTGCCGACGTATTACCGCCACGCGTGCGGAATTGTGCGCGGCCGTGTCTGGCGTGAAAAGACCTTCAGCGTTCCGAAAACGAAATCCGTTAAAACTCCGACCGGGAGGCAAAAAAACGTTTACACCGCATCAATAAAAAAAAATATTAATTTTTCATTAAACAGTGGAATTTCATATACAGAATATGATAAAATAAGAGAAAAGATAAAATTGCCGCTCGTGCCCGTCACCTTTTCGCGCACAACATACCGTGAGGTGACGGTTGAAAACATTCCGAACGACACGGAGGCGGAAATCGCAAAGCTAAAAAAAAGCTTTGAAAAATCGCTTGTAAAAAAAGGCGGCGACTGTGAAATTGCGGACGTTTCCGCGCAGATTGAAGATCGCGGCTCATGCCTGTCGGTTAAGCTGACGGCGGAAATGCTGATGAGGATAGATAAGGAAGTGCCTGTTGATACGGAGGAACATAATGGAGAAAACATATGATGCAAAAAGCAATGACGATGTAATGACGCTGTTCGGCAGCTTTGACGAAAATGTGAAGCTTATCGAACGCGAAACGGGTGTGCGCATTGTGCCGCAGGACACAACGCTGCGCATTATAGGGGACAATGCCGAAAAAGCGTACGAGGTTATCCGCCGCCTGATTCAGCTCCCGGTAACTCAACTGTCGCTCGCCGTCGATAACCGCGATGCTGTCACTCGCAGCGTGGCGAGTC
>CAJJUC010000151.1 GCA_905195005.1 uncultured Eubacteriales bacterium
AGAGCTTGTCCCGATATACCCTCGAAACATCGCCCTCCCACGCGGCGGAAACCTGCGTTCCTTCGTCTGCCCTGTAATCAATGCCCGTGTGTGCGCGCCAGTCGTCCATGGTTTTTGAATAGACCGCGCCCTCGGAATATTCCTTTGAAACCTCCGTTCCGCACGGAAATTCCATTTTCACGGGCGGCTGTGTCTTTTTTTCTTCGGAAGCCGATTCTTCGGTTTCTTCTTTTTTTACGTTTGCCTTGGCGGAAGCGGCAGCGTCCTCCGCGCTGTCGCGTTTCAGCTCGGGCAGCGGAACTGTTCCGGTATATATCGATTCGCTGTTTTTCACGTCCTCGTCATGCTTTCGGAGCGCCGTTGCGCGCCCGATGAGAAAGCTGAGCACAAAGACGGACACAACGGCAATCACAAAAAAGACAGCCTGAATTTTCTTCATAAAATATCGCCTCCGCTGCTTATTATTTCCAAAGCGGCGCGCTTTTAAACCTTTTCCGTTTTTGTTCCCGTGTAATAATGCGCAAGAATTTTTTTGTAGCTCATGCCCTCCTTCGCAAGCTCGTTTGCGCCGTACTGGCTCATGCCAACGCCGTGCCCGTACCCCGTGACCTCGAAATGCACGTTATCGCCCTCGCACTTAATTTCAAAGCACGCGCTGCGCAGCTTGAAAATCCTCCGGATGTCGCTGCCCTTAAAGCTTGCGCCGCCGATTGCAATGCTTTTCACCGCGCCGCCCTCGCTGCGCGTTATTTCCCCGATATCGTCTGCGGATGTTATAACCGCCTGCGGATTTTCCGCCGTCAGCTTTTCGCAAAACTCCGAAAGCGGCACGTCCGCGCTTGAATGATAGTTCGGCGCGTTTTCCTCGCCGCGGCTTTCAACGCTCACAAGGTACGGCAGATCGCCGCCCCACACATCGCGCGAGCTTTCCGTTTTGCCGCCGCCCGCCTGCGAGTGAAAGACCGCAAGGCACGCCTCACCGTTATACGTCAGAATTTCCCCGGCGGTTGAATTTACCGCGCTTTCTATCTTTTTTTTATTCTTCTCCCCGTCCGCGCCCCAAAGCTGCATGGAAGCCTGCTCGCTCCGAAACGCCTTGCAGTGCGTTGAATCCGTGCACACTGCCGCGTCGGGGTGCGCAGGGTTCTGCGACTTGCTCCTGTAAACCGCGAACGACCGCGCGGCAACTGCCTGCGCCTTGAGCGCCTCCTCCTCGAACGATGCAGGCATCTCCGCCGCAACAACGCCCGTTATATATTCCTCGAGCGGCACGGTGCGAACCTTGTTTTCCTCCTTGAAAAAAACGCTGATTTTGTTTTCGGGCTCGGTTTTTTCCTTATCATTTTTATCGCCGAAGCCGAAAAAGCACGCCACCGACAGCGGCAGAACATATGCCGACATAATGAAAAATGCAAACAGCGCCGCAAAATATTTCATGAAATCACTCCTTTTACCCCATAATAATATGAAAACGGGGGGATAAATATAACATTTGTATTGAATTTAATGCGCGGTTATGATAAAATAGATAAATAATTACAGTGCGCATATATTCTGCCGCATTTCAGACCGGAGTGATTACTATTAAAACGAACGACAAACTTTTTAAGGAGCTGTGCACCCTGTCGCAGAAAACCTATTCGATTGACCCCGAGCTTTACGGGATTTACAACGTTAAAAGGGGGCTGCGCAACGCTGACGGAAGCGGCGTTCTTGTCGGGCTGACAAAGGTGGGCGAGGTTCACGGTTATGTGCTTGACGAGGGCGAAAAACAGGCGGTTGACGGCGTTCTGCGTTACCGCGGAATCAACGTGGCAAAGCTTGTTGAAGCGTGCCGAAGGGAAAAGCGCTTCGGATATGAGGAGGCGGCTTATCTACTTTTGTTCGGGCAGCTGCCGACAAGGAAAAATCTTGACGAATTTACGGAATATCTCGGCTCGATGCGCCGCCTGCCGGCGAATTTCACCGAGGATATGATTCTGAAAGCGCCCAGCAACAACATTATGAACAAGCTTGCAAGAAGCGTGCTCGCGGCTTATTCGTACGACCCGAATCCCGATGAAATTTCAATTGAAAATGTTCTGCGGCAGTCGTTTGAGCTGATTGCGCGGATTCCGGCGATGATTGCGCACGCTTACCAGGCAAAGGCGCACTATTTTGACGGAAAAAGTCTGATTCTGCACACCCCGCGTGAGGATATGGGAACGGCGGAAAACTTTTTGTATATGATGCGCCCGAACAATGAATTTACCGAAACGGAAGCGCACCTTCTTGACCTTGCGCTCATTCTTCATGCCGAGCACGGCGGCGGTAATAACAGCGCGTTCACAACGCACGTTGTTTCCTCAACCGGAACGGACACCTACAGCGCGATTGCGGCGGCAGTCGGCGCGCTTAAAGGACCGAAGCACGGCGGCGCGAATGCCAAGGTTATGGCGATGATTGAGGATTTCAAGGAAAACATTTCCGATATATCCGATGAAAAACAGATAAAAGAGCATATAATAAAAATTCTGAAAAAGCAGGCGTTTGACCGCACGGGGTTGGTTTACGGAATCGGTCACGCGGTTTACACGCGGAGCGACCCCCGCGCCGAAATGCTGCGCGAAAGCGCCGGCAAGCTTGCAAAGGAGAAGCACATGGAGGAAGAGCTTGCGCTTTATGACGCGATTGCGCGCCTTACTCCGCAGCTGTTTTCCGAGGTTACCGGAAAGCACAAGGACCTTGCAATCAACGTTGACTTTTACAGCGGCTTTGTTTATAAAATGCTCAATATTCCGCCCGAGGTTTACACACCGATTTTTGCAATGAGCAGAATTGCAGGCTGGTGCGCGCACAGGCTGGAGGAAATCACCGTTTCGGACAGGATTATCCGCCCGGCATACAAAAATGTTTACAAGCGGCGCGATTATGTTGAAATAGATAAACGATAAAATATTTGGAGGAGCAAGCATGGAAGAGGGTTACTCGAATTTTATTCATGACATTATTGACGAGGATTTAAAGGCAGGGCGCGAAACAAGCGTGCACACGCGTTTCCCTCCCGAGCCGAACGGGTATCTGCACATCGGCAGCGCCAAGGCGATTTGGATTAATTATTTCACGGCGAAAAAATACAACGGACTTTTTAATCTGCGCTATGACGATACGAACCCCGTTAAAGAGGACAATGAGTTTGTTGAAGCGATTGAAGCCGATTTGCGCTGGCTGGGTGCCGACCCAAGCGGCGGCATTTTCTACGGCAGCGATTATTTTGACAAATGCTATGAATTCGCTGAAAAGCTTATAAAGGACGGCAAAGCGTTCGTCTGCGACCTTACGCAGGAGGAAATGGCGCAGTACCGCGGAACGCTGACCGAACCCGGCACGGAAAGCCCATACAGAAACCGAAGCATTGAGGAAAACCTTGAGCTTTTCCGCCGCATGAAAAACGGTGAGTTTGAGAACGGAACGCACACGCTCCGCGCAAAAATCGACATGAGCTCGCCAAATATGAACATGCGCGACCCCGTTATTTACAGGATTCTGCACATGCATCACCACCGCCAGGGGGATAAGTGGTGTATTTATCCCATGTACGATTTTGCGCACCCCATTCAGGACGCGCTTGAGGGAATCACTCATTCGCTTTGCTCGATTGAGTTTGAAAATCACCGTCCTCTATACAATTGGGTTGTTGACAACATTGATTTTGAACATAAACCGCATCAGTACGAATTTGCGCGCCTTAACATGACATACACCGTGATGAGCAAGCGTTATCTGCGCAAGCTTGTTGAAACGGGCACGGTGGACGGCTGGGACGACCCGAGAATGCCAACGCTGCAGGGGCTGCGCCGCCGCGGTTACACGCCGAGCGCGATTTTCGATTTTATCGAGCGCAGCGGCGTTGCAAAGGCAAATTCAATGGCTGATATAAGGCTGCTTGAATATTGCATTTGCGAGGAGCTGAACGAAAGTGCGGAGCGCAGAGTTGCGGTTATCGATCCCCTCCCCGTTACAATTACGAACTACCCGGACGGCAAGACGGAATTTTTCGAGCTGCCGAACCACCCGAAAAAGCCGGAAAAGGGAACGCGCAAGCTTCCTTTCACGAACAGGCTTTATATTGAAAAGAGCGATTTCATGGAAACGCCCGTTCCGGGCTTTAAGCGACTGAAGCCGGACGGTGAGGTTCGCCTGATGGGCGGCTATATCATGAAATGCTGCGAGGTTGTTCACGATGAAAACGGAAATGTGAGCGAGCTGCGCTGCACGGTTGACCTTGAATCTGGCAACGGAAACCCCGTTGACGGCAGAAAGGTCAAGGGAACAATTCACTGGCTGAGCCGCGAAACGGCGCTTGATTTTGAAGTGCGCGAGTTTGATAACATCTTTAACAAGGAGGACGTTGCAACGCTCCTTGAGGACGACAATTTTGAGGAATTTTTGAATCCGAACTCGATGACGGTTTTCCCGAACGCAAAGCTTGAACCGTCGCTTAAGGACGCACCTGTCGGCGAGAAATACCAGTTCGTCAGAATGGGGTATTACACGCGTGACAGCAAGAACACAAGCGTGTTCAACCGTACTGCGCCGCTGAAAAGCTCGTTCAAACCGGAAAAATAAGGCGGCTTATTAACAGATTGGCAAATCCTCGCGTTTAACGGATTTGCACAAGGTCATTACAAGATAGTAAAACAAATGCGCCCTGCCGCTTAATTGCGGCAGGGCGCGGTTTTTATGCATCAAAAAGGCGATTCCTTTCGGAACCGCCTTTTTATTCAGATTCAGACTAATCTGTCAGATAATCCCGACAAACTTACGCGTTGAATCTGTAAGCAACAACCTCTGCAAGAACACCGTCGTAAACTCTTACGAATACAACAGTCTTGTACTTAGCGCTTGTGCTGAGAGTTGTAGAAGAGCTCTTCTTCTCAACTGTCGGGTTCTTTGTGCTTTCCGTGTAATCTACAAGCGTGTAGTTAGCGGAAGCTCTCATGCTGAGACCGTCATCTGTTGTAGCAAATGTCTCATAGTCGTTCTTAACATCAGCGTCAAGATAGAACTTGTTGTTAGAGTCCTTAGTCTTAGCAGCATTAAGGTTAGCAACTACATTGTAGATGTCATCCTTAGAGTCACCCTTAGCAGCCTCAGCGTCTACTGTACCGAGAGCGCCGGACTTGTTAGCCTGATAAAGTGTCTTGAAGTCGCTTACAACGTTTTCAGAGTTAGCTGCTGCAACAAGGATAACGTCACCCTTTGAAAGCTTCTCGGGAGCAACGCTGCTTGCATAGTCAGCATCTTCGTCATAGATTGTGTAAGTTACTTCTTTACCGCCCTGGAGACCTGTGATCTGAACTGCATCGTCATCATCATAGGTTACAGTCTTGATAGACTTGATGATAACTGCAGCAGAATCTTCGGGAACGCTTGTCTTAAGGTCGAATCCGAGAACTACACCAACAATACCGTTGTCCTGATCAAGAGCTACGAATCTGAGAGCGTCGTCCTCATCTGCAAAGAATGCGGAAACTTTGCCTACAGATACATCGTCGTCCTTAAGTTCCTTAGTATCATCAACCTTAGCGTCGATTGCGAATACAACAGTGTCCTTATCGAACTCTGCGCTGCCGTAGCTCATAGCTTCA
>CAJJUC010000152.1 GCA_905195005.1 uncultured Eubacteriales bacterium
ATATCGCCCACGCCTGTCCCCGCGACCATGCGGTGTCATCCCCTGCCCCCTGATGCGTTTTTCCGCACAGCGGCTTTCCCGTGTCGTAATCAAAATAATAGGTGTGATATGCCGAGCCGTCATTTCTGAAAATGACCTTGTTTGTTGTCACGGCATGGTTATATGCAATTTCAAACAGCTCTCTGTCACCTGTTTTTTCGGCGCACCAGTATATGAGCGGAATATTTAGCATGCAGTCGATTATCAGGCGGTAATTATCCCTGCCGTTCGGATTGCCCCATGCCTGAATGAATTTTGCCCCGGGATGGTATCTTTTTGCAAGAAGCCGCGCAGCTTTTTCCGCCATGGCGGTATACTTTTCGTCACCTGTCGCTTTATACCCCGCCACTGCCGACAGTGTGTACAGAAAACCGATGTCGTGATTATCAAGTCCGCGGTTTTGCTTTAGCCGCTGCTCAAATTCCCACATCTGCATTTCAATATTATGATATATTGCGGCGTTTTTTGTTCTGCACTGATCGAGCCATAACATTCCGACGTAAAAGCTGTCCGTCCAATTCGTTCCGTCGCTTATGCTATATGCTCCGCCGTCAGCATATATATAGGGCGAAACGGAATCAAACTTCGTCCCGTTTTTTATAAGCTTGTCATGTACTTTTTCAATTGCTTTCCGATATATTGTCATATTATCCATACTGTCTCTCCCAAGCTGATTTTTATTTAAAGCGGTAAGTGATTTCTCCGCCGGTACTGTCGTTTTTCAAGGTTAGTTCAAGCCTGTATAATTTATCGTTCCATGAGTGAAGCAGGCAGCTGTCGGTTATCGGTATTTCTTCAATTTCGATGTAAAACAGGCTTGTATTTACAGTCATGCAAAGCTCCGTGTCATTTTGCCTGAATTTAAACGCATTGTCCTCTCTGATTGGCTTCACCGCGCACATAAAATTAAGCGTGACGCTCATTTTGCGTTTGAAACAGTATTTTTCCGAAACGGTCACATCGCCGTTTCGCCAGTCAAAGCTCCGCACCCACTTATCGATATTTGCCCTGTTTTCGTAAGCGGCGCCGATATCAAGTGAGAAGCTGTCCGCTCCGCATAAAACATTCCGCGCACGGAAATCCTTTCCGCTGTGCTGATTTCCGCTCCCGATTGCCGGAAGATTGTGATACTGCGACACGTTCGTCCAAATCGTGTAGCGCTTTTCACTGAAGGTGTCCTTTGTATATGTCATATTCCCCGTGTCAATGATAAACGGAGCGCCGTTTTTAAAAATGATGAAATTGCCGACATCGTTATGATTGTGGCTTTCATCGTTATGACCGCCCTTTGCCGCCAGAAAGATTCCGCCGGGGAGGCGGCGCGTCATCAGCTGCACGCTTTCAAAATACGAAGCCGTGTGCAATTCGGGCGTTTTTTCCGAAAAAGAGCTCAGCTCGTTATTTGCAATTGCATAATCAATTGTGCGAATCGGTTTTGTAAGGTCAAGCGAAATTTTTTCACGGCTGCTGTCATATATTTTTTTACAAAACGCGACCATCATGTCATCCTTCATAAGCCCGGCAAGCTTATATGCAACGCCGTAATCAAAAATGAATTTTGCGGGCGCGTCAGCAAAATTGGTTACATAATCATCGGAAATATACACCTTTATGAAATAATGAAAGATGTTCTTTACCTTTTCCTCATCAAAAATATTAACCGCCGCGGACGAATATTCATACAGGCTGCAAAGACATTCCAAAAGCGATATTCCCGACATGAACCAGTAAGACGGACCCTCGTCGCATGCGCCGTCCTCCGGGATTGAATCGGCATAATAATCCAGCGTTTGCATGATTTTAAGAACAAGCTTGTCGGCTGTGCCGCGATTTTCGGCGAGCGGCAAAAGCAGCAGAATATTTGAATTAATCCACGGATTCCAGTTATTCACCAGATTTCCGTCAAGCCCCATCCACCAGTCATGCTCATGCTCAAGATACGGCGTTATAAGCCGCTCATGCAGCTGCCTGACAATTCTCGGCGAAATATTGCGGCTGACCTCGTCAAATTTATCACGCATCACCCCGAGGACGAACGCAAGCGTTGCCCCTGTTTCCGCTGCGAACAAATCCACCGCATTGTCGTTATATGAGGGCAGGCAGTCCGAACCCTTTGCCAAAGCCGCATGCGCCGGAACAGCCCATGTTGTTTCCTCCAGAATCATCCACACGATATCAATAATCCTGTCAATATATCTGCCGTTATTTTCAAACGCTTCCTTTAATGTATAATATAAAAGTCCGCATCTTCTTTTGAAATACTCCGCTTCGTAAATGTGCCTGTCACCGCATCGCTCAAAACGCATGAATGAAGACGCCGTAATCGGAGGAAAGCTTTCAAAGCTGCCGTCAAATTCATTTAGCCGACCGCCCATTCCCTTTTCAATATCAGACCAAAAGGCTCGGTTATTTATGCCGAACCCTTCGTAAATATCGGTGTATTTAAAATGCTTTTTGATAAACTCCCTGTTTTCAAACCTTTGCAGCATATTGAGAATCTCCCTGTATTGTTAAAATTCGGATTCGTATTTTTCCGGAACAGCCTCATAAGCAATCTGCCTGACGCAAATATCTTTTACCCTTATTTGTGCGCAGTATGCCTCAAATCCGATTTTTCCGTACTTCGTATTGTCTATGGGATCGGGATCGAATGCTTCAAGAAGAAGCTTTCCGTCAGCAAAAACAAACGCATGTCCGTCTATGCTGCCCATCAGAATATGATATTCCTTCCCCGGTTCAAATCCGAAAAGCGGCGTTCCCGCTTTTAATTTATATTCGGGCGATTTTTCAAAACCGACTTTTCCGTTCCACCACCCCTGAAGACCGGCAACATATGCAAGTCCGCGGGTGTTTGTTTCATCATCCCAGCTGCCGTTCCACATTGCGTTAATATCATGCGTGCACGGGAGAATTGTCGCCGCAGTAAACTCCAGCATGATATTTCCGAAATAATCTGCCTTGGAAACAATCATACCGGGATTGTTTAAAGGATTTTTTCCGATAATCCAGCCGTCCCGAACAGACCAGCTTCCCGTTTTTATGTCAAAATCCTGTTCAAGCATTTCCTCGGAAACCTTTCTGTTATACAGAATTTTGCTGTCATTATAATTAATCTTTTTTTGCATGAGTTTCATAAAAAACACATCCTTTCATTTATATCTGCCTAAATACTGATCAGCAGAATTGATATAAGACCGAGTGCAAAACCGATTCTCTGATTTTTGCTTATCCTTTCATGAAACAGCGCCGTGCCGTACAACGTTGAGAAAAGTACCGTTGAAATGTTAATCGCCGGTGTGAGAAGAATGCTTTTAAACACTCCGCTCAGGTACAGAACGCCGCTGTTATAAATTCCGAGAATAACGCCGATGAGCGCTGCAAAGGAAATGATTTTCGGTTCAAGCTTCAGATGCTGCCGCTCTTTCCGAATATATTTGAAATACAGATAGGAGATGAATGACAATATTGAAGCAACCAGATATGCAAACACAATAAACTGACTGTATTCGCCTTTGAACTCACTGCACTGATGAACCTTTTGCGATGACACCGTGCTGCCTGCGCAAAGCGTGCAGCAGATTACCGATACAATCCATTTCGCGCTCAGAGCGCCTTCCAAAGCGCCGCTTTCTTTTTTCACAATAATCATGTAGAGCGAAGCAACAAGAAACACAAGTCCGATATACTGATTTATACCGGGGATTTCCCCGTAAAGAAATGCCGAAATGATAATCGGAATAACCAAATGAAACGAATTGATGAAAATCGTCAGCGACATAGGTCCGTTTTTAAGCGCGTCCGTATATGTAAACTGAAAAACAACGCTGCATGCCCCAAAC
Organism: uncultured Eubacteriales bacterium; assembly: GCA_905195005.1. Lineage (GTDB taxonomy): Bacteria > Bacillota > Clostridia > UMGS1883 > UMGS1883 > UMGS1883. The sequence continues at coordinate 3,879 of CAJJUC010000152.1, forward strand.
ACCGCCGCACAGCCGAAGGTGTAAGGCGACGGGATTTTAAATCCGAAAACTGCGATGAAAACAATTACAATTGCAGAAAACATCAGCGAGTTAAAAAACAGATTGTCGGTTGTTGTCCGCATTTTTTTCGCTATACCCCCCTGCACGGCAGCCTTGGAGGCTGCCATAAACGCAAGGAAAAACAATAATACCGTATGCATTGAACACTTCTCCTTTGTGCTACTTATACTCTATAAGGAAGTGCGTTTCTCCGTAACCGGACGCATATATAATGCGCGAATATTCCGAGGAGTTTTCCACATATCCCGTCAAATCGCTCACTCTGACTTTCTTCACACGTTCCCCGCGTCTTGCCGATGGGTCAACGCTTATAACTGTTCTTGCATAACCGAGCTGCAGCTTCCCCTGCGGATTTCCGGAAATAGTGTTTCCGACAACATATTCAAAAACATCTCCGTTAACGCGGTAAACAGCGCCGTTAACCAACCGTTTTGACGAATACCAGTAATTTGCATCATTTATGTTGACCGAGCCGCTGCTGTAATCAAACACGCGTATAAAAGATGAAGCGTTTCCGAGCGAATCAAAGCCGATTTTAATAATATCGCCGACATCAAGATCAAGATGTGCCTGCGTGTCAAAATCGGGGAAGCTCATATCCTTTGTCACAACGCTGCCCTCCGTTCCGCTGCTGTTCATGTAATCAATTTTGTAGCCGTAATCGCCTTCGCTGTTCTTTCCGCAGCTGATATTTTTGACAACATAGCAGGTTGACGTTGAATCCGGGTCGGACGATGAATCGTTTATAATTGCAACATATTGCGCAATCATTCCGTCCTCACCCTCAAATGTGTAACCGACGGGAGTGCAGGAATAATCGTTTCTGAGACTGTCCGGTTTTTTTACAGAGTAGTAATCCTCCCTGTCATTGGTAATGTTTTTTGACGGAACAAGCATTATCTTTGTGCTTGCCGACATAGCCACAAAGTTCATATTCGATGTGCCCGATTCGTACGGGAAGAAAAACATTCCGTTTCTTTTATAGTTCGCATATGATTTTGAGGGCTCGGTGAAAAGCGTTTCAGTGTGATTCATACTGCTGCAATAGCCGAACTCCCCCTTCGGAGCGTTCTTTTTTGCGGTTGAAATGCTTTTAATCCGTCCCGATGAATCAAGCTTGTAGTAAACCATTTCGTACATGAGAAGATCTGTAACCTTCGTTTTCTTTCCGCTTGTATCGGTGATATAAGGCAGCTCGCCGATTTCTGATTTAACTTTAATGCCGTTTACCTTCCACGCGTCGGAATTTTTTAGCGTTTCAAAATTGCCGTTACTGTTAAAGATTTTAAATTCAAGTCGTCTGCGTTCGTTTTTTGCTTCTTCTATTTTTACAATGTTTCCGACATCGGACTCGGATGAAATGCCGAACCTGTATCCGCTTATATTGCCGTTATGATCAAGCGCAAAGGTATATTCCTGCCCCGTTTTAAGCTCCGAAGCATACGGAAGCATTATTCCCGACAGTTCAAAATCCGAATCGTCAACGGTTAATATCTTTTTCCCGTTTTCTTCCGACACTGCGTCAAGCTTACCCTCGCACACGGAATCGGAAACAATGATTTTCCATTTCTTTTTTCCGTCAATCGTTTCGAAAACGGACGCAACGCTCCCCTGCTTCAC
>CAJJUC010000153.1 GCA_905195005.1 uncultured Eubacteriales bacterium
GCGTATTTTCATAAAAGTAATCCCAATTGTCAGCCGTTGCCGAGCCTTTAAGCACGAACGGCTCAAGCAGCATGAATTTTGATTTCGGGAAATGCTCGAGCGTGTCCTCAATAAGCATTGAATATACTTTTTCAAAGCGCTTTGCGTCAACGCCGTTTTCGGAGGCAATCTCATGCCAGACATCGTTTATTCCGATAAGTATGCTGATAATATCGGGTTTATGATTCCAGCAGTCGGTCTTTATGCGTGAGTATACATCAACAATTCTGCTTCCGCTCACACCCGTGTTGATAAAGCTGTATTTGCCGGGATTTGAATATGAAAGCTCAGCCGATGTTAAAAGCGCATATCCCTGCCCGATTGAAACAGCGCTGCCGTTTTTTATGTCACGTCCGCAGTCTGTGATTGAATCTCCGAGATAAATAACGTTTTTCATTTATTTTATGTCAGCTCCTTTGTAAAAAAATGTCGGATTTATAATAGCACTTCCGATTGCGCATGTCAATACATTAACGAAAAAATGTGATAGGCAAATAAATCGCTTCATATGATATTCGGAGGGGGGAGAAACATGCTCGACGCATTGCAGAAAATTAACGACACTGTTCAAAATACGCTTTGGGGCTTTCCGCTGCTTTTTGCGATTATTTTTGCAGGTATAGTTACAACTGTCCGCACGGATTTCTTTCAGTTCCGCCATCCGCTGCACATCACCGCCGAAACGATCGGGGGAATTGTGCGGAGTCTGCGAAAACGAAAAAACGGCGAAAAAAGCGAAATCACACAATTTCAGGCGCTCTGCACGGCGCTCGCCGCAACAATCGGAACGGGAAATATTGCAGGGGTTGCCGCCGCAATATGCACGGGCGGACCCGGGGCGGTGTTTTGGATGTGGGTGTCGGCAATTGTCGGAATGATGACAAATTTCACGGAAAATGTGCTCGGCATTTATTACCGCATAAAAAATGCCGACGGGGAATGGTGCGGCGGCGCAATGTACTACCTCCGCGGCGGAGTGGGGAATATGCGCGGATGCCGCTTTCTCGGCAATGCGCTTGCCGCAGCATTTGCGTTTTTCTGCATGACGGCTTCGCTCGGAATGGGAAACATGGTTCAGGTTAATACAATGGCGCAGACGATGAAGGTCAGCTTTTCCGTGCCGCCGGTGTTCACGGGCTGCCTCACGGCGGCGCTTGTCGCACTTGTTATTCTCCGCGGAATCAAGGGAATAGGGAGCGCGGCGGAAAAGCTGGTTCCGTTCATGGCAATCGGATATACTGTCGGAGCGATTGCACTTGTTTTTGTCAATCGTGAAAGTCTCGGTGATGTTTTTGCCGCAATCTTTCGCGGTGCGTTCGGCATGGACGCTGTTTGCGGCGGTGTGTTCGGAACATTTTTATCGAAAATCGTAACTATGGGATTTAAGCGCGGAATATTTTCAAACGAGGCAGGACTCGGGTCTTCCGTGACCGTTCATGCCGCTTCGGATGTGAAAGAGCCTGTTGTTCAGGGCATGTGGGGAATATTCGAGGTGTTTGCCGATACAATCGTAATCTGTACGCTGACGGCTGCCGCAATCCTTTCATCGGGCGTCGTTGACCTGTCAACCGGAATGATGAGCACGGCTGTTTCATTTGAGGGCGTTGACCTTGTGACATATGCTTTTTCGGGCGTGTTTCACAAATGGTCAGGCGCGTTTATTTCGGTTACGTTGCTGCTTTTTGCATTTGCCACCGTCATCGGGTGGTCGTATTACGGAGTAAAGGCTGCGGAATATCTTTTCGGCGACAGGGCTGTTTTGCCTTATAAAACAGTTTATGTTATCCTGTCAGCCGTTGGGGCAGTGATGAACGTTTCGGCAGTTTGGAGCATATCCGACACGCTGAATGCACTTATGGCAATTCCGAACCTTATCGGCGTTATCCTGCTTTCGGGAACAGCTGCAAAAATAACGCGGAATTATGCGGCGCGCAAATTCGGAAAAAGCCGTGTTCGCCCGATGCTGTCCGCATATGACAGTTACGGGAAAGGTTGACAGCGAAGATTCCGGATGGTATAATTATTATGATTCAAAAATTTTTAAAAATTTTTGAACCGGATAAAATCATGCGTCGTATATAAGGTGAAAACACATGAAAGGATTGATTATTTATGAAAAAACTTATCGGAATCACAATGGCGGCGGCGCTTGCGTTTTCAGCCGCTGTAACAGCGAGTGCGGACGGAAACATCACAGTCAACGGAAAGAATATTGACAAAACATACATAGAAAACGGCGGCGTTAAAATGATTCCGCTCAGAGCGGTTTGCGAAAGCCTCGGATTCACGGTTGACTGGGACGGGGAAGCAAGAAAAATCGAAATTTCAAAGCTTCCGATGTATATAACCTGTTCTCCGGACAAGGACGGATACACATTTGCAAAAACAGCTCCGCAGCTGCTCGGAACGGCGCCTGTGCTGAAGGACGGCACAACATATGTTCCCGTTTCATTCATAAGCGAAATCATGGAGGGAAGCGTTGAGAACGGCGATGACTTGAAAATAAGCCTGTCCGATGTTGCGGTTGAGCCCGAAAATGCAGCGGCTTCCGTTTATATCACGGAAATAAATAAGGAAGCAAAATCGATTACGGTTAAGGATTTTGACCTCGGAACGGTTTGCGTGAATATAACCGATGAAACGGAAATTATCGATTCAAAGGGTGAAAAGCTTTCATTTGACGCACTTACCGATGAGCGTCAGATAAAAATAACATACAATGATGCTATGACGGCAAGTCTGCCGCCGATAACAAACGCGGTTAAGATTGAGGTTACGGACGAAATCCCGCAGGAAATCGTGAGCGGAGCGGTGACAGAAATTGTGAAGGAAAACGATAAGGTTACGCAGCTTGAGATTGAAAACGGCGACAGAAAAATCGTGCTCAATATTTCCGATGAAACGGAAATCAAGGACGCGGCAGGAAAAACCGTTAAGGCAGAGAATATTAAGAAGGAAGATTATCTCAGCGTTATGACAACGGGAATTTCCACAAGAAGCATTCCTCCGCAGATGACAGCCGTTAAAATAACTGTCGGTGCGGCTGCGGAAGTTAAGCCCGTTGCGGTTGAGTGATTTTAAATATTCTGACATATGATAAAAACAGAGGGGGTTATTTCATGAAAAAGCTTCTTTCGGTGATTCTGGCGGCGCTCCTTATGCTTTCGGCAATCCCTGCACTTGCAGAGGACGACATGCAGCGTACGCTCGGAATCATAAAGGAAAGAATCGGCCCAACGGATGAATTTGACGAGTTCAGATCATCAGAAATGTCGGATGGCAACGGAAATACGACATACAATTTCTACTGGTCATCGTCAAATGAGGAAAACGACAAGCGGATGCGTGTAACGGCGCTGAGCGGCGGAATTATAACCAATTATCACTTTTATGACAGCGCATATGACGGGGCGGAGAACAAAGCAACAATTAACAGACCCTCATATGATGAAGCGCGGAAAAAAGCAGCTGAGCTTTTAAAGACGCTCAATCCCGATGTTGCCGATAAGCTTGTGCTGAGCACATTTGATGAAACGGAAAGCATTGGCGGCGGTGATTTTGTGTTCAGGCTTCAGCGCACTGAGAACGGAATCCCGGTGCGCGGAGATGACGGCTCGGTTTCGGTTTCGGAAAAGCTTGACAGGATTACTGACATGAGCCTGACTTACACAGCGGGAGCAAGCTTCCCGAGCCCTGACGGCACGATAGCTCAGGAAGCGGCAAAAGAGGCGTTCAAGAGCGAAATCGGCATGGAAATGCAATATAAAACAAAGGATGAATGGAAAAAGAATGAAAGAACCGTTTACCCTGTTTACGTTGTGAAAAAGTATAACACATACATAGATGCTTTCACGGGCAAAGCGCGTGAAATAAGCCAAAGCCCGATTATGTACAGAGGCGACAGCGGCGGCGGAAGCAACCTGAAAGCATCGCAGGAGGCATCGGCAGCCGATTTTTCCGAGGCGGAGCTTAAGGAAATTGAAAATATTGCAGGCCTTCTGAGCCTTGACACAGTTGAGACGCAGCTGCGTGAAAACAGTCTGCTGAACATAAGCAGCAAAATGAAGCTTGAATCGCACAGCCTTTTCTCAGACGGCTTCGAAAAAGATAAGTATATTTACAGACTTCGCTTCGGCAATGATGAATTTGCGAATGCGTCTGTTGACGCGAAAACAGGCGAGCTGCTTTCATTTTGGCGCAGCTGTGAATCGGAGGAAAAGAAAAAAATATCCGCCGATAAGGCTGAAAAGCTTGCGGCGGAAATCGGGGAAAAGCTTGCTCCCGAGCATATCAGCGCTGACGGCAGCGGAGATTATGTGTACCGAAAAAATGATTCGGACAGCTATTCTTACACATTTGTGAGAACAGTGAACTCAGTGCCTTATCCCGACAATGCAATCAATATCACGCTTAATCCGTCGGACGGCACGCTTATTAACTATAATTTCGGTTTTTACAATGTGGGATTTCCGTCGGTTGAAAACTGCATTACGGACGAACAGGCATGCGAAAAGCTGTTCGAACGCTGCGGAATGAGGCTTGAGTATATCCCGGAATATACGACCGACCCGAAGTTGTATTCAAGAAAGCTTTCCGCGATGACGCTTTGCTACTCTCCGTCTGCGGAAGAAAACTGGACCGTGAGAGCGGATAACGGCGAACCTGACAAAAAGAAACCCCTTACCGTAGCGGACTACACCGACATGAGCGGACATTATGCCGAAAAAGCAGCAACCGAGCTTAAACGGTACGGTATAGGCTTTTCGGCAGCGGAGCTTCAGCCCGGCAAGGCAATTACGGAAAAAGAATTCGGAAATCTTATCGTAAACGTGTTTAAGTGGCACGGCGCAGTTGTGATTGACGACCCTGACTGCACGGATTATCAGTCCGCAGAGAGAAGCGGCATATTCGGAAAAGGCAAAAAGGCGGGTGACGGAAGCATAACGCGCATTGAAGCGGCACAGTATATCATCCGTGCACTCGGAATAGAGGAATATGCGAAGCTTCCGGGAACGTTCGTTTCGAAATTCAGCGATGTTTCGGAGGAATATGCCGGAGTAACGGCAATCCTTTCGGGAATGAGGGTTATCAGCGGAAACGAAGCGGGACTGTTCAATCCGGACGGCGTGCTTTCGAGAGCAGACGCGCTTGTGATTGTTTATAACTATCTCAGCAGATAAAATAGGAACTCAAACAAAGGGAATGTTAAAAAACTCCGGAACGCAAGAAAAGAAGAAAAAGCAGATATTACAGGCAGCATACCTATTGCAATTCGCTCTTATTAAAGGTAGAAAAATCAAAAATTTGATTTTTCAAAGAATCACTTCTTTTCTTGCTATCAACAAACTTCGCCCTCGGCGTACCTATGTACGCCGAGGGCGAAGTTTGTTGATAGCAAAGCTTTTTTCCTATCCCCTTGAAAAAGCGGAGGCTGTTTAAAAAGTCAATTGACTTTTTAAACAGCCT
>CAJJUC010000154.1 GCA_905195005.1 uncultured Eubacteriales bacterium
CATATTCCGCGGACGCACCGAAAGAGATTGAATTTACGGATATCGACAGCGTGAAAACGCAGGGCGGCAGCCGTTACACGGTTCTCAGATACCGCGTTTCGGCGGACGCAGAGCCGGGGTACTATGTGTTTAACATATATGCGAAAAACCGCAAAGGGGAAGCGGAGCCGCTTCGCATGGGGATTAATATTTCCGAAAGCGGAACGACTTACGTTAATGTTACGGATGACGGATATTCAGAGAGCGGCAGCTTCACAAGCAGCACTCTCAGCGGCTTTTCAACCGGCACGCGGTACGGATATTCCGTCGGCGCAAACGCAATGTGGCGCGCCGATGTTCCTGCGGACGGCAGCTATCTTGTGCGGATATACCGCGTTGCTCACCCGGCGAGCGACAGCAGCGCAAAAATCGATGTTGCATATGACGGCGGTGTGCAGACCTTTACGGTTGATTTCACAAAGGAGCCGGGAGAATGGGAAACGCTCGGCGTGTTCCCGTTCAAGGCAGGCGGCAGCGGTTATGTTAAAAACACGCGCTCGGCTGAAAGCGGAGACAGCGGATTTATAAGAACAAGCGCCGTGTCATTCACATATGTTCCGCCGGATACTGAAAAGGAAGCTTACCGACTATCGCGCGGAATAGAGCAGGTCGGAAATTCCGCCGTTTTCCGCGAGGGTAAAGCATACTGGTTTAACAACGGAATCAGGCAAAGCTCCGAAAAAGCTTTTCCTTCGGACGAAAGCGACATTTTTGTGCCTGCAAAAACTGCAGCTGCAGCTCTCGGCGCGGTTTATATCGGCGGCTCTGAGGAGTGCATCGTAAAGGGTGCAAGAGGCGTACGGCTCGGCAGAGGAACGGCATTTTTCAACGGCGTTGAAAAAAACGGCGCTGTCAAGTTCGCGGAGGACAGCAGTTTGCTTGTATCGCTCCGCGCTGCGGCGGAATATTTCGGATATGAATTTTTCGGAGAAGGCGGCTTGTTTATTGCTTCGGAGGGCAGAAAATTTTCGCCGGACGCCGATAGATACGAGATAGAATCGGCAAAGGGTGCGTTTGTGTATTAAGGAGTGAAAGCTATGCTTGTAAAAGGTGACATAACCGTTATCGGCGGCGGCATTGCAGGAATGTGCGCAGCCGTCGGAGCGGCGCGCAGCGGCGCACATGTGCTGCTTGTTCACGACAGACCGGTGCTCGGCGGAAATGCAAGCTCGGAAATCGGCGTTTCGATAAACGGAGCGGCAACGAACGACCAGTCGCCCACGGTTTTTGCGCGTGAGGCAGGGCTGGTGAACGAAATTCAGAGCATGATTCGAAATATCGTTAAATCGCCCGATGGAAAAAGCGAAGCGCTGCTCGATATGGTCTATTTCGATTTTATATACAGGGAAAAAAACATTGAGCTTTTTCTGAACACTCATGCCGAAAGCGTGAAAACGGATAACGGAAAAATAATCTCCGTTCATGCGCTTCAGCTTGCATCGGAATGTGAGTTCGACTTTGAAAGCGAAATATTCATCGATTGCAGCGGCGACGGAAAGATTTCCTCGCTTTCAGGCGCAGAATTTATGTTCGGCAGAGAATCGCGGGATGAATACGGGGAGGATATTGCTCCGGAAAAAGCGGATTCATATTTGCAGGGCAGCACGCTTATGTGGCAAAGCACGGACTGCGGTCACCCTGTTGAATACACGCCGCCGTCCTTTGCATACGACATTGAGAAAATGAGCTTCTGCAAAAATATCGGGAAAAAAGAGCTGCACCGCGTGCTCTACGGAAACGGACTTTCAACAGTCTGGTGGCTTGAATACGGCGGACAGTGCAACACAATTTCCGATAACGAAGCAATAACGCATGAGCTGAGGCGGCTTGTTTACGGCTTTTGGGATTATGTTAAAAACAGCGGAAAAATCAAGGGAACGGAAAATTATCGGCTGACAAAGGTTGCTCCGGTTGTCGGAAAGCGCGAATCGAGAAGGTTTAAGGGCGACTATGTTTTAACTCAGCACGATGTTCAGCATCGCACGGAATTTCCCGACGCGGTGAGCTCCGGCGGATGGCTGATAGATATTCACGCGCCGCTCGGAATCTATGACGACAGGAAGGCTTCGGGCTGGATTCCCATCGGCGGCATGTACAACATACCGTACAGATGCCTTTATTCAAAAAATATCGATAATCTGCTTTTCGGTGGAAGAATTATTTCAGTATCGCACGTTGCTTTCGGGTCAACAAGAGTTATTGCAACGGGCGCTGCGGCAGCGCAGGCGGCAGGCACGGCGGCGGTTATTTGCGTGAAAAAGCACATCGCTCCGCGCACTGTCGGGCAGAAATATATAAATATGCTCCGCACAATGCTTCAGCGCGACGATCAGTATATAATCGGATTCCCCGAACAGCTTGACAGCGAGCTCGGAAAAATCGAGCTCAGAGCGTCAAGCGTTCATCCGCTTGAAAACTGCGGAGATGTTTTCTGCGAAAAGCTCTGTAAAATGCAGATGCTTGTGCTCCCTGCAAAAAATAAAATCGAAAGCTTTGAGCTTTATATTGAAAACAGCGGCGGTGACACGGAGCTTTGCATAAGTCTTTATGCCGAAAAGCGCAGCGGCGATTTTATCCCGGGTGAAAAAATAAACGAAGTCAGAACGAAGATAAAGGAAGGGTTCTGCGGATATATACCGATTAGAGCAAACGCCGTATTTGACGGTGAACGCGTATTTATCGAGATACATAAGAACAGCGGACTCGGACTCGGCTTCACAAAAAGTCAGCTGACGGGCGTTGTTTCGCTTGAAGAAGACGATGATGAAACAAGCGGCATATTCACCGAGGGCTGGGGGCTGAAAAACCGCCGCCAAAGCTATATTGCTTTTAAAAACGTTTTCCCCGTTCAAAACGCGTTTGCGGCGGAAAATCTTCTGAATGGAATAAATCGCCCGCGCAGCTCAGCAAACTGCTGGATTTCAAACGGGAAGCACGGCGAATATGTTGAGATTCTTTTCGATGGGTTTAAATATGTTGACGAAGCGGCGTTTGTGTTTAACGACGATCTCCGCGCCGATTTCCCGGGCTTTGAGGTTCCCGAAATGGTTTCCGATTATAATTTTACCGCGGAAACGGAAAACGGAGAATATACGGAAAAAGTGCGCGGAAACTTCAAACGCGTTGTCCGCCATGCAGTCGGAAAAAAGGTTCGGCGCATGAGAATAGATTTTGTTAAAAACTGCGGAAGTCCGCATTTTGAATTGCTTGGAATTAAAATTTATAATAAAAAAAGAGAGGAGCAAACGCTATGAAAAAAGGAACAAAAGCACTTTTACTTCTGCTTGCGGCAGCAATGGCTGTGCAGCCGCTCACAGGCTGTAAAAGTAAAAAAACGGGAGGTGACGCAAGCGGCAAGGACGTTATCAAGTTCTTCAGCTCCAGCATGGCAGGCAGGGAAGGAAACGGAACAGATGACGAAAAAAGCAACGAAAGATTTTACGAGGAGCTTGAAAAGAAGTTCAACGTTAAAATTGAAACGGAAATCCCCCCGGCTGCAAATTACACCGAAAGGCTTCAGATTATGCTTGCAGGCGGAGAATATCCCGACGTTGTGGCATTTCCCGACCATACGGATCAATCGTTTATCAGTGCGGTGAACGGCGGAATTGTTGAGCCTGTGAACGAATATCTTAAAAATGCAAAAAATATCATGGCACATACAGCCGAGGTGTCGTGGAAGGCTCTTAAAATGAAAGGCGACGACAATATCTATGCCATTCCGCGTTCGTCAATCATGCGCGCCGACGGTTATTCCGTGCGCAAGGACTGGCTTGATAAGCTCGGGCTTTCAATCCCCGAGGATAATATTATAACGCTTGATCAGCTGACGGAAATCCTCACGGCGTTCCGCGAAAAAGACCCCGACGGAAACGGGAAAAAGGACACATACGGAATGATTTCGTTCCAGGCAACGGACGGAACATTTGAACCGCCGTTTGTATGGCCGTTCGGCGTTGTCGGCTGGCAGGAGCATGAGGGCAAGTATGCTTATATGGATGAAAAATACTGCACCGAGCACTCAAATTATAAGGACGCGCTTGAGTATTCGAGAATGCTTTACAAAAAGGGTCTTATCGATCCCGATTCGCTTGTTATAAAGCAGGACGCCGCAAAGGACAGATTCAATAAGGGCTCTGTCGGCATAATGACAAACTTCGCAGGAAATGCGCAAAGCAATAATCAGGCAATTGCGCAGCACACTCCGGACGCCGAGCTTACATATATTGTCGGCGTTAAGGGACCGAAGGGCTATGTTAAGGGAAACCTTATCGGCGCAGGATATTACTGGTGCTGGGCGCTTATGAAGCAGTCGGAGCATAAGCAGACGGTGGTTGACATTCTCGATTACGTGCTTTCGGACGATGCATGGGATACTGTTAAATACGGCTACGAGGGCATGAACTATAAAACAGAGAACGGGAAACGCGTTCCGATTCTCGATTCTGCCGGAAGCAAGGTTAAAATGCAGGCAGGCACACTGCTTATGAGAAGAAGCGATGATCCCGATTTGTTTATCGGCATGAAAATGCCCGACGGAATGAAGCCGGATATTGAACTGAGGAACGATTGGGTTAATAAATGTATTGTGAATTTCACACCGAGCCTTGACCTCGGGTATGTTCCGAAGGTCGCAAGCAAGCTTGTTGAAGCAAATAAAACGCTTTCGCAGACGATTTCAAAAATCATTGTCGGCGAGCTTGACGTTTCGGAATATGACAAGGCGCTCGCAGACTGGTACAAAGCGGGCGGCGATGAATATGTCAGGGAAATGAACGATTATATAAAGAAAAATCAATAAATAACAGAGGGAAGGAAAAGAATTATGAAAAAAATATTATCCTTTGCCATGGCGATTTTTATGCTGCTGTCAATCTGCCCGGTTATCGGCGCGGCGGCAGACAATTCAATTGTTGTTTCGTGGGATGACAGGGGAACAATGTTTTTCCTTGATAATCCAAACGGTCTTGAATGGGGAATTTCCACGGCGGGCAATTTTGTCAGCAGCGGAGTTTACCGCACTTTGGATAATTCAAAATTCAAAACGGATTTTGAAGCCGGTGCATATTACAGAAATATGATTAAAACAAAGGGAATGTACAACGTTGAAATCAATATTCCGACGACGGAAAACTCAAGCAAGGTTTATGTTGAGGTAAACGGAGCGGCGGAAAAAACAATGCGCAGAATCGACACCTCGTCTTGTTCGGCAGGCTGGAACAGCATCGGAACATTTCTCCTTGATGAAAATTCCGAGGTAAGGGTTACGGCGACCGAAGGCGGCTCAACTCTTTTCCGTGTTGACGCGGCACGCTTCACTCCGAATCCCGATTATGTTACGGATAACGTTGTTGTAAAAGCGTATGAGGTTGGCTGGGGATTTCTCTATAATCATGCTGAAATAGTGGATGCTGACGGAAACATCCGTGACAAGGATTATATCGATT
>CAJJUC010000155.1 GCA_905195005.1 uncultured Eubacteriales bacterium
ATTATTATGGAATCGGGGGTCTGCAAAATGAAATGCATGTTCGATAAATGCTATGACGCGGTGAAGTTTGCCAATGACAGCAAAACGTTCGGAATATACTATTCGGAAAAGCAGAACCCCGATCTTAATATTCACATTCACGACTGCTGCGAAATTCTGTGCTGCCTGCACGGCGGAAAAAACTTTTTGATTAACGATCGCGTTTACGATGTTTCGGACGGGGATTTGTTCATTATCAACCAGTTTGAAGCGCACAAAATCACCTTTGATCCCGACAAGGTTTTCGCAAGATTCGTTATGCAGGTGCATCCCGAATTTCTGTACGCTTCTTCAACAGAGCAAACCGACCTTTCACACTGCTTTTACAGCCGCGGCTTTGACTGCGCAAACAGAATTTCGCTGACGGATGAGGAGCTGAAACGCCTGTGTTCCCTTTTCATGCGATTGGGCGAGGATTATACCTTCGGCGACGATATAACCAAAAACCTCCTCGCAACGGAGACGCTTGTCTATGTAAACACGCTGTTTATACTGCGGAAATCACAGCCGAGGGTTATCGGCGACAGATCGGTGCAGAAGGCAATTGAATATATAAACAAAAACTATTCCGAGCCGATTTCGCTTGCAGATGTTTCGGCAGAGGCATATGTTTCGGTGAATCAGCTTTGCCGCCTTTTTAACAGATACTGCGGCACAACGGTTTCCAAATATATAACCTCAAAGCGAATAACGGAGGCGAAAAAGCTTCTCTCCTCCGGCAAAAGCGTGACAGACGCCGCGCTGATGTGCGGATTTGACGATTATGCTAATTTTATACGCGTGTTTAAAAAGCACGTCGGTACAACGCCCGGGAAATACGGAAAACACGGTAATTTGTAAATTGCCGTGTTTTCTGTATATAACCCTCTCCGAATAATATTGCGTTAAAAAAAGTATTGACAAATGCAAACAACTATTGTATTATTGTATTAGATGTTTAATACAATAATACAAAGAGGGTGAGCATTTGAAATGGAGCTTTGACAATGACCGCGCAATTTACGCGCAAATCATTTCACAGATGCGGCTGTTTATTGCCTCGGGAGCGCTGCCGCCCGGCAGCAAGCTTAAGTCTGTGAGGGAGCTTGCCGCGGAGGCGGGCGTTAATCCGAACACAATGCAGAAAGCGCTGACGGAGCTTGAAAGGCTCGGACTTGTTTATGCAAGCAGAACGAGCGGCAGATTTGTTACCGAGGATGACGAAAGCATTGCAGCTGCGCGCAGCGAGCTTGCCGAATCAATGGTCGGCGGACTGCTTGACGACATGAAAAAGCTCGGATACAATACAGAGGACGTTATAAAATTTATCGACGGGAGGAAAAGCAAGTGAGCGAATACATATTGCAATGCGAGGGAATTTGCAAATCATACGGCGCTAAGGCTGCACTGAAAGACGTCAGCTTTTCACTTGAAGCGGGAAAAATTGTGGGGCTGCTCGGTCCGAACGGAAGCGGAAAAACAACGCTGATTAAAATTCTGAATCAGCTGATACAGCCCGGAGGAGGCAGCGCGTTTGTGTGCGGCGAGCCGCTTTCGGACAAATCCAAGGGGGTTATTTCATACCTCCCCGACAGGGTGACGCTTCCTGATAAAATGCGCGTGAGAGAGCTTATAGAGCTCTATGCCGATTTCTATGAGGATTTCAGCGCCGACCGCGCAAACGAAATGACGGAGCATCTCGGCGTCGACCAAAACGCGCGGTTTAAAACGCTTTCAAAGGGCACAAAGGAAAAGGTGCAGCTTATTCTTGCAATGAGCCGCCGCGCACACCTTTATCTGCTTGACGAGCCGATGGGCGGCGTTGACCCGGCAACGCGCGATTATATTCTCGACACAATCATTTCAAATTTCGGTGAGGATTCAACAATCGTTATTTCAACGCACCTTATTGCCGATGTGGAAAAGGTTCTTGACGAGGCAATTTTTATCCGCGAGGGTGAAATTGTTATGCAGGACAGCGTTGACAATATACGCAGCGTACACCGGAAAAGCGTTGATGAGCTGTTCAGGGAGGTATTCAGATGTTCGGAAAATTAATCAAATATGAATTTAAAGCTCTTTCCTCGGTATTGCTGCCGATATTCGGAGCAATGCTTGTGATGGGCATTCTTGCACCGGTGTTTGTGTCGCTGCCCGACATAACGGGCGGCAGATTCTTCATTGCGCAGATTCTCACTGTTATTTATATTGTAATCTATGCGTGCCTGCTTTTCGGCGGCGGACTGATGTGCCTGATAGCAACCGTCATACGCTTCAGAAAAAATCTGCTCGGTGACGAGGGGTATCTTATGCACACGCTGCCCGTGAAGAAGTGGCAGCTCACCGCCTCGAAGGTAATTGCAGCAGTTTCAATGCAGCTGCTCGGCGGACTGGCGGCGGCTGTTTCGGGCATAATTTTCATTGCAATGAGCGTTCGCTCGGCATTTAGCGGCATTGTTGAACTGTTCGGACTTATTCACTATTATCTCCCCGCTCTCGGAATGTTCGGCGCTCTGACAATAATTGAAGGAATTTTGCTTGTGCTGCTCGCCTTAATCGGGCTGAACCTCATGCTTTATGCCTCACTCTGCGTCGGGCACAGTGCAGATTCGCACAAAACGCTTCTCTCCGTCGGCGCATTTATCGGTTTTTACATTATTTCACAGATTATCTCAAGCAGCGTATTCAGGCTTGCGCAGGTACTTTTCGGAGATACGCTTGAATTTAACACGCTCACATTCGCGTCAATGCAGCCGTCTGTAATCACGGCGATTCTCCTGTACGCAGGCTATGCGGCGGCTTATTTTGCTATAACCTCATTTTTCATGAAAAGGAAGCTTAACATCTGATGATTAAACTCTCAAGCATTGCAGGCCATTTTAAAACCATAACGGCGCACCGCCACGCAGTAATCCGCCACTGCTTTTACGCAGGGATTCTGCGCCGCGGACTGCTGCACGATTTATCGAAATATTCTCCTTCAGAATTTATTCCCGGAGTGCGTTACTACAGCGGCACACGCAGCCCGAACGAGGCGGAACGCGGCGTGTTCGGATACAGCCGCGCATGGCTGCACCACAAGGGAAGAAACCGCCACCATTTCGAATACTGGACGGATTATGACCCCGTCCGGCGGTGCGTTAAGCCCGTTAAAATGCCGATTGTGTTCGTTGCGGAAATGTTCTGCGACCGCGTGGCGGCAAGCAAAATTTATCAGGGAAAAAACTACACAGATTCGCATCCGCTTGAATATTTTCAGAGCGGAAAGAAAAATCGGTTCATTAACCCCGAAACATCGGATTTGATTGAAAGCTGGCTTACTATGCTCAAGGAAAAAGGCGAAGCGGAAACGCTTCGCCATATCAGGTTATGTGTAAAAAACGGGCGGTATTGAACACAAGGCAGCAAACAAGCCATGCCGCCGCCGTTTGAATAACCATGGATAAAAATCCGCGGAGTTTTCCGCCGCTTTCACGCCCGACGGCACATGCAGACGCAACGCACGGAGAATAGAGCAGGGAGAACAGCAGCATGCAGCAGGCATTCAGCCGCGTGAAGCCGGCTGTGCCGAGCGCGGCGGCGAATGCCGAAAGGCTGCCGCCCGAATTGAGCGCACCGACCCCGAACAGGATTCCGCAGCTTGAAACGATAACCTCCTTGGCGGCAAGTCCTCCGATAAGCGCAACCGTTATCTGCCAGAAGCCAAGCCCTGCCGGGCGCATAACGGGAACAAGCGCTTTTCCTATCTGCGCGGCAAAGCTTTTTTCCGCCGCGCACAGTCCTCCGCGGTTAAAATTGAGCAGCACCCACAGAGCTGCCGACGCAAAAAACACTGTTGTGCCTGCCTTTGTGATATATTCTTTTGCCTTGTACGCAGCGTATGAGCCTATGCTCCGCACAGACGGCATTTTATATTCCGGAAGCTCGATAAGCAAATCGGGCTTTTCTTTTTTTGCGCAAAAAAGATTCATCAGCAGTGCGGCAGCCGCTGCCGCTGCAATTCCGAGGGCATATACCGCGCCGACGGCAGCAGCGGAATACGGTGCGAAAAATATTCTTGAAAATATAAGAAAAACAGGCAAGCGTGCGCTGCATGGTATAAGCGGCGTTATGAAAACTGTTTTTCGGCGCGCCTGCGGATTTTCAAGCGTTCGCGCAGCCATCACTGCCGGAACGGTGCAGCCGAAGCCGAGCAGCAGCGGCACGGCCGCCCGTCCGCTGAGCGACAGGCGGCTCATGAACGAATCCGTTATATACGCGGCGCGGCTCATATATCCGCAATCCTCCAGAAATCCGAGGCAACTAAACAAAATAAATATGTTTGGCAGAAACGTCAGCACTGCGCCCACCCCCGGAATTATTCCGTCCGTTATCAGCTCCGCAAGCGCGCGGTTCACCTTCAATACGCCGAGAAGCCTCGCCGCAAGCAATGCAATCCCATCCGCCGACTGCGAGATAATACCTTCGCCGACGCTGCCGACGGAAAACGTCAGGAAAAACACCGCTGCCATTATGCATAAAAATAACGGCATACCGAAATGCGAATGGACAGCAAAGCGGTCAATCGCATCTGTCAGGCTGTCGGCTTTCCCCTTGTTTTTTATCACGCGCGAAATGATTTTGTCAGCCTCCGCATACCTGTCCCCGAATGGGGCTGCGATTCGCGCATTTTCGGTTTCCGCCGTGCGCTCAGCCGCCTTTATCAGCTCGTCAAGCCCTGTTTTTTTCTGCGCGCTTATCGCAACAACCGGCATTGAAAGCATTTCGCCGAGTCTGCGGATATCAATTTCAATTCCGCGCTTTCCCGCAATATCAATCATGTTCAGCGCAAGCACGGTTTTTGCGCCGAGCTCACGCAGCTGAAGCGTCAGATAAAGGCTGCGCGCAAGCGTTGTTGCATCGGCAACGTTAATGAAAACATCTGCTCCGCCCGCTTCGATAAAATCTTTAGCAAGCGTTTCCTCAATAGTATAGCAGTCAAGGCTGTAAATCCCCGGCAAATCCGTAAGCCTGATCGCTGTGCCGCCGCTTTTAAACGTTCCCTCAGCCTTGTCAACCGTAACGCCGGGGCGGTTTGAAACGCGCAGTCCAAGCCCGGTATACGCATTAAAAAGCGTTGTCTTTCCGCAGTTCGGGTTGCCGATAAGCCCGATGCTCACGCTTTTCACCGGCTATCCCTCCCCACCTCAATTGCGGCAGATATTCCGCTGCCGACTGCAAGCGTACACCGCGGAATTTTATCACCGCCGTGCCGCTGCGCCTGCGGCTCAAAAGCTCAACCGGCGCATTGCGCGAAAGACCGAGCGCACGCAGATGCCGCCCGGTCTTTTCATTTGTTTTGATATTTATAACGCGGTACGCTTTGCCGCATTTCGCGGCTTTAAGCGTCAGCATAAAAAGGCTGCCGTGCACAGCAGCAGTATTCCCCCGGGAAG
>CAJJUC010000156.1 GCA_905195005.1 uncultured Eubacteriales bacterium
GGCATGAATTACATTGCGTGCCTCGGTTACAACAACACTCTTTACGGAGCAAAGAACATCCGTGACGGAGTTATGACGGAGGAGCAAAGGCTCGGCTTGGCAAAATATATTTTGTTGTATATTGAAAGACTGAAAAACGTCGGTGAAATTGAAACATGGAACGAGCCTGACATGGACTTTTGGACAAAGGACGGAGGAAACTATTTTGCCGACCTTGCGCAGCTTCAAAAATATATTTACAATGTTGTAAAGGAACGCTATCCCGATGTTGCGGTTGACGGCGCATGCACGGCGCTGACCTATGACACAAAGCTTTTGCAGGGACTGTTCGACAACGGCGCGTATCCATATATGGACGCGGTGGCGCTGCATGCCTACAATCAGCCGCTGCCGATATCGCGCGCGTTTTACACTCGCCGCTATGCGAATCATGCGGAGCTTATCTCCGAATCGGGCGGATGGAAACGCATGGTAATTACGGAAACGGGCACGCCGACGGGCTCGGGAAATGTCAGCGTGAGCGAGAATCAGCAGGCAAAGGACATTGCAAAGGCATACCTGCTTTCCGATTTGTTCGGCATTGACAAGTGCATGATTTACACCTTTGCCGACAGGGGAACGAATCCGAAAAACGCGGAGGATATGTTCGGCATTGTGAGAAACGACTATTCGCTCAAGCCTGCATATATTTCGGCAAAAACGGCGCGCCAGAAGCTTGCCGGTGCGGTATACATCGGCGAGGTGAAGCTCGGTGAAAACATTGTGGCGCTTATGTACGCTGACGAGGGCAAGCCCGTGCTTGCGGCATGGTGCGATAAAGCCGGCGAAACAGCCGATATAAGTCTGCACGGCAGAGCCCTGACCGTGTGCGACACGCTCGGAAGAACCTCCCCGTCAAACGGGCAGATTCGCCTGACGGACGCCCCGTGCTACATTTCGGGAATTGATAAAGCCTTTCTGCTTGAAACAGCAAAGGAGAATATAACGGAGAAAATTGCGGCATTCATGTCGGAATTTGGAGAAGAGCTGACGGAGGAGCGAAAAGCGGAGCTTGCCGCGCTCAAATCAGCCGCAGCTGCCGAAACAAACGCGCTTTCGCTGATGCAGCTGCTTTACGGCGAGGGTGAAAAGCTTGCCGCCGAAAAAAACGCGCAGAGCGATATGCGCCATTCGCAAATGCTCTTTGAATGGTTCGGTGCGTGCAAAATTTCAACCGCGCTCTATGCTGCGGAAGAAAATGCCGCAAGCCTCGGAATTTCGGATGAAAGCGTTCAAAGGGTTGGCACGCTCGCGGCGATGCGCAGCGCCGACAGGCAAAACGGATATATACATGGTTATTCCGACGCCATGCATGAGTATGCAAAGTACATGAAGGGCAGAGCCGACAAGGTTATGTCGTCCCGTGATGAAAGCTCTGTGAAGCAGAGCGCGGCGGACGCATATTCGTTTGCGGCATTGCAGCTTTGCAAATGGGCGGAACGCTTCCGCGCATATGAAGCTGCTGAAAACGGAGATTTGATTATATATCCAAAGGGAAAAGACCTTGTGAAATATGAGGGGGTTGCAAGCGATATAAGGCTTCAGCTTATTAATACCTCCGATAAAACGCAAAGCGGCGCGGTGCGGCTTGTGACAAGCGGCGGCAAACTCAATTCACAGACGGAGAGGATTACCGTAAAAGCAGGAAGAACGGCGGAAACCGCCGTGACCTTTGACGGCAATATTTCTTCGGATGACAATAAATATTTTCTTGAATTTATCGGCGATGACGGGGCGGTTACAAAGCGCGAACCGATGAGCATGTCACTCACAAAGGCGATTGAGCTTGCGGCGCTTCCGTCCGAAAAAAGCTTTGAGGAGCTTACGGAGATTTCCGTCCTTGTGATAAACAATTCCGATAAGGAGATTCCGGGGAAAGTGAAGCTCACTCCGCCCGCGGGATGGCAGCTTGAGTCGAATGAAATGTCCTTCACTGTCAGCGGAGGCGGAGAAACCAAGGTCACGTTTTCCGTCATCGGGAAAACGGCGGCGCAGTATAATTTCTATGCCTTTGAAGCGGAGGCAAAAAGCGAAATATCCGATAAAACGACAGCGCTTAAATATCCGCTGAGCTTCCTCACCGTTGCAAAGGCGGAAAACGAAATGCAGTGTGCGGAGTTTGACGGAAGCATCGGTTGGTGGAAGGACGCATACCCGATTTATCTTGCGCCGCCGTCAGAACCGTCGGAGGAGGCTTCATGGTCAGCCTCCGATATTGCAGGCAGACTGTTTATTAAGTGGGATAAGGACAATATATATATCCTTGCCGATGTGTATGACGATTTCTATGTTCAGAACAACAGCGGCCAGGCGCTTTGGAACGGTGACAGTATTCAGTTCCAGTTCGATACGCAGAACGACAAGGCAACCTCATATAAGAGCGATGATCTTGAAATCGGATATGCATGGACTGAAAAAGGTCCCGACTGCTTTATCTGGAACAGCGCAGCGGGTGAAGAACTGGGTGCAGGTCCGTCCGATTCGGCAAAGATAGTGCGCCGTCAGGATATCGGAGCGCTCAGGTACTTCATAAAGCTGCCGAAATCCGTTCTCGGCTACAGAGAAATAACAACGGAAACGCTGTTCGGCTTCAATGCCGTTATTAACGACGCTGATTTTGACACGCGCGAAACGATGAGCGTGTTCACAAAGGGCCTCGGCGAATCAAAGAACCCGAGTCTTGCTTATACCTTCCGCCTTTTGAGCGGAGCGTCGGACGCGGCGAATAATTCAGACGTTAAGGCAGCCGTTCCGGAATAAATATAATGGAAAAATCCTTGCCGCCGGGACAGGGATTTTTCCGCGTTTTGGCATAAATCGTGTTGCGAAAATTGACCTTTTTTCAAAAAATGCCTAAAACAAGGTAAAAAAAAGCAGTATTTTGCACAATACGCCGAAATTTTATTGTGCATATTACTTGACATATCGCAAAAAATATGATAGCATTCTATATTATTTTGATAAAGAAGAAAGAGGTAATCGGTATGAGAAAAATGACAAAGCTGATAAGCATTGCAACGGCTGCTGCCGCTCTTCTGACCTGTTTTGCGGGCTGCGGCAAAGAAAAAACAGCGTCCGACGCCATTAAGATTGGCGCTATAGGTCCTGTGACGGGTGCCGCGGCTATTTATGGTCAGGCTGTAAAGAACGGTGCCGAGCTCGCTCTTGAAGAAGTTAACGCTAAGGGTGACCTTAAGTTCGAGCTTAAGTTTGAGGATGACGAGAACGACGCCGAAAAAGCAGTTAACGCATATAACAATCTTAAGGACTGGGGAATGCAGGTTTCTCTCGGTACTGTAACAACTCAGCCGTGTATAGCGGTTTCAACGGAAATCGATTCCGATCATATTTTTGCGCTTACACCCTCCGCTTCTTCAACGGATGTTCTCGGCGGACAGCCCGATAAGAACGGAAACGTAACAATTCAGCGTAAAGCTTCCATGTTCCAGATGTGCTTCACGGATCCCAACCAGGGTGTTGCTTCCGCGGAATATATCAGCGAACAGAAGCTCGGTGAAAAAATCGCAATTATCTACAATAACTCGGACGCTTATTCAACGGGTATTTATCAGAAGTTTGACGCTGAGGCAAAGAAGCTCGGTCTTGACATTGTTTGCGTGAAGACATTTACGGACGATTCCGCAAACGACTTCAACTCTCAGCTGACCGAAATCAAAAATTCCGGTGCGGATCTTGTGTTCCTTCCGATATATTACACACCGGCTTCGCTTATTCTGAAGCAGGCAAACGCTATGAAGTATGAACCGAAGTTCTTCGGCGTTGACGGAATGGACGGTATCCTCACTGTTGAAAACTTTGATACAAAGCTTGCAGAGGGCGTTATGCTTCTCACACCGTTCACGGCTGACGCTGAGGACGATATGACAAAGAACTTTGTTAAGAAGTACAAAGAAAAGTATAAAGAGACTCCCAACCAGTTTGCGGCTGACGCTTACGACTGCGTTTATGCAATCTACGATGCCTGCAAGACTGAGGGAATCACCGCTGATATGAGCGCAAGCGATATTTGCGACAAGCTTATTTCGAGATTCACATCCAAGGACTTCACTGTTGACGGCCTTACCGGCAGCGGAATGACATGGTCTGAAACCGGTGAGGTTTCCAAGGCTCCCAAGGGTATGGTTATCAAGAACGGCGTTTATGTAGGAATGTAATTGGACGACTTTCTGAAAGGGAGAGGCCGCAAAAGCGGCTTCTCGCTTTTTGTTAGGATACGGCGGATGCACGGTTTTGCACGGTCTTCGGGCATGTGCCCCGCATATGAAAATTCCAGCCCTTTCGGTTCATGCCTATTGGGTATACGAGGTGTAATAAATGACATTAATATCTAATCTGATAAACGGAATAAGCCTGGGAAGCGTTTATGCAATCATTGCCCTTGGTTATACAATGGTATATGGCATAGCAAAAATGCTTAACTTTGCACATGGAGATGTAATCATGATCGGTGCTTACATATCTCTTCTTTCTATGACAAACGCAGGAATACCGGCATTTCCGGCACTTATAATTTCGATTGTAGCCTGCACGGTTCTTGGTATTGTTATTGAAAGAATTGCTTATAAACCACTAAGAAATGCATCTTCTTCACTAGCAGTTCTTATCACTGCAATAGGTGTCAGCTATTTACTCCAGAATATCGCACTTTTGCTTTTTGGAGCAAATGCACAAACTTTCCCATCAGTTATAAAATGGGAAGGACTTTCACTTGCCGGAGGCAAACTCAATCTTTCCGGTGAGACAATCATTACTATCTTAGTATGCATAGTGATAATGGTTCTGCTTATGCTTTTCGTTCAGAAAACAAAACCGGGACAGGCTATGCGTGCCGTGTCTGAGGACCGTGGAGCAGCACTCCTTATGGGTATCAATGTAAACGGAACTATTGCACTCACATTTGCAATCGGTTCAGGACTTGCCGCAATCGCCGGTGTGCTTTTATGCTCAGCTTATCCAAGTCTTACACCTTACACCGGTGCAATGCCTGGTATCAAAGCCTTTGTCGCTGCCGTATTCGGTGGTATAGGTTCAATCCCCGGTGCATTTATAGGCGGTATCCTCTTAGGTATTATTGAGATATTTGGTAAAGCCTACATTTCATCACAAATGGCAGATGCGATTGTTTTTGCCGTACTTATCATTGTCCTTCTCGTCAAACCGACAGGACTCTTAGGCAAAAAAATTCAGGAAAAAGTATAGGAGGCAGATATATTATGTCAAAGAAATTATCTAAACAAAAATTAAATGATATTATCACTTATGGTATAGTTATAGCTGCTTTTGTCATAATGCAGATTCTTATAAATGCAGGAGAGATTTCCTCTCTCTTTCAGGGACTCATGGTTCCTCTTTGTACTTATATAATACTCGCCATTTCCCTTAATCT
>CAJJUC010000157.1 GCA_905195005.1 uncultured Eubacteriales bacterium
TCAAGAAGCAGCGGCATGGTGACATTCACCCTGTATCGGTTTATATACTCACCGATGCCGACGCCGCAGCCTTTCTTTAACACTTCTGTCAGCCTCGGCTGCAAAACACCCGTTATATCCGATACCATGGAGGCGCTCATCTGAATATCGCTATAGTTTTTCTCAATAAAACCGACAGCCTTTTTCAGCATTGCTTCATCGGAATGAACCCTTGATGTTTTCACACCCGTACAAATTTCCCGTATAATCCGATCCGCCACAATGCTCGGCGCCGAATCTGTCATTTTCTGTATCAGTTCTATCTCGTCATAGAAAAATCCGGGAATCTCCATGTTCATTTTCCTTACCGTTTCCGCAAAAAGAACAATTGTATACGATTCAGCATAGCTTTTTATGCTCAGCTTACCGTAAATATAGTCAATCATTTCCTTTGCTTTAATACATTCTCTGTTTTTCAAAAATCCGTATAAAATATTTATTCGCTCAATCATTTCAAATTTTCCAAATATTCCGTAGCCTTTGCCAATTGATTATCCTTTGTTTTATAAAAATCATACGATATATCGTTCAGATACAGATATTCGTAA
Source organism: uncultured Eubacteriales bacterium (assembly GCA_905195005.1). Lineage (GTDB taxonomy): Bacteria > Bacillota > Clostridia > UMGS1883 > UMGS1883 > UMGS1883. The sequence goes on from CAJJUC010000157.1 coordinate 588, forward strand.
AATCCCGGTATACCGCTTGCATCGTATCCGAGCCGCATTTGCATGCTGCGAACCGCTGCCGCAGTGCTCTCATTAAAGGTTTCATCCGGTTCTTCGTCAAAATACCCGAGCGCATTTAAACGCTGTTCAAGCGCAAGCGTCATCTTTCCGCCGGACGTGCCCTCTTCTACCTTGTCAAAATCAATTTTTTCAAATGCGCTTTCATCAACCTTGACTGAATCATTTTCAACCGCAATATCGGGCGTTATCCCGATTGTGTTTATTCGGTCGCCCTTAACCGAATAAAACTCTCCGAACGTGTATTTCATTCCTGCACCGGTCAGAAGGCGCGACAAAACCTGCATGCTGCCTTTTCCGTATGTCTTTGTGCCGATTATTTCGGCAGCGCCCCTACCCTGAAATGCCATCGAAAGAAATTCGCTTGCCGATGCGCTGTTTTCATTAACCAAAACCGCAATTTTCAGCTTCGGCGCATTATAGTTTGTTGAATACACGAATTTGTTCGCATCGGAATCTTTGTACCTCAGCTCGCCGAGCTTTCCTGCACTGATAAATATATTCGCAATCGCCAGCGCAGCGTCAAGGTCGCCGCCGGGATTGTTGCGCAAATCAAGCACAAGCTTCTTTACCCTGTTTTTTTGCAGCTCGTCAACATAAGCCTGAACCTCATCGGGAGAATTTTTTGAAAACTCCGTAAGCTTTAAATAACCTATCTCGTCACTGAGCATTTTGGTTTCCGTGTGCTTAACTGTGACGGGTGCGCGCGTGCAAACCGTTTTAAAGGTTGTGTCGCCTCTTCGCAGCTCTATTTCAACATCGCTGCCCGTTTCTCCGACAACAAGGCTGCGCACATCTGCCGTTGTCATTCCCTCGGTTGAGGTTCCGTTCACGCCTATTATATAATCCCCTTCGGCAATTCCTGCCTTGGCGGACGGTGAACCGTCATAGACCGACAGAACAACAACGCCGTTATCATTTTGAGTTATAACAACGCCGATTCCGGAAAATTCGCCCGAAATATCCTCCGTCATTGCTTTGTATTCTTCGGGTGTATAAAATGCCGCATGTTTATCGTCAAGACGGTTAATCATTGCCTCAATTGCGGAATTAATATCAAAGCTTCCGTTATCTATTGTGTTGCATATAACCGAGAAAAGCAGCTCCTCATCGGTAATTCCGTAGTAATAATTATCGGCAATCGTGTGTGCATATGCCTTAATCATGTTTTTCTGCATGTAGTTGGAATAGGATTCAACCTTTTCCATCGGATCTTCTGCCGGCTGCGGCGCCGTCGTTTGTTCCTCCGCAAATACAGAAGGCGTGCACAGCGTCATCGCCGCTGCCGTCAGCAGTGCAAACAGTCTGTTTTTAAATTTATAAGCCACTTTGGCACTCTCCTTTCAACATCGGCGATACATTTTTTACATTTTTTCCGGGGCGTTTACTCCGAGCAGTCTGAGCACATTTCCTATCACAACGCGCGTGCTTTCAATAAGCAGCAGCCTTGCGTGCATAAGCTTTTCTTCCTCGTCACGCACGCGGCACGCATTGTAAAATGAATGGAAATGCGATGCAACGTCAATCACATACCTTGTCAGATTGCTGGGTTCAAAGCTTTCGGCAGCCGAGCGGATTTCCTCGGGAAGTCTTGCCAGCTGATACAAAAGCTCAAGCTCCTCTTTTTTGGTAAGAAGTGACACATCAGTGTCCGCCGCTTTCGGAATTTCCGTTCCGTTCTCCTTTAAAATACGGATTATGGAACAAATTCTCGCATAAGCATACTGAACATAGAACACGGGGTTTTCGTTTGACTGGCTCACCGCGAGGTCAAGGTCAAAATCCATATGACTGCCTGCCGCACGCATATTAAAGAAGAAACGCGCCGCGTCAACTCCGATATCCTCTATCAAATCGGCAAGCGTTATCATTTTTCCCGTGCGCTTGCTCATGCGCGCGATTTCGCCGCCGCGCATAAGGCGTACAAGCTGAATGATAAGCACCTTTAACCTGTCGCCGTCTATTCCGACGGCTTCCATAGCGCCTTTCATTCGTGCAATATGCCCATGATGATCCGCGCCCCAAATGTTAATTGCAAGGTCAAATTTGCGGTCGCGCAGCTTATTGATGTGATAAGCTATATCTGCTGCAAAATAGGTCGGGATTCCGTTTGCGCGGACAAGCACATCGTCCTTTGCATTTTCCTTATCCTCGCAGAATTGTGAGGATTTTATCCAAAGCGCGCCGTCCTTTTCATATGTCATGCCGCACTGCTTAAGCTTTTCGACAGCTTCCATAACCTTGCCGCCGTTATGCAGTGTGCTTTCCGAAAACCACACATCGTAATTTATTCTGTATTCGCCGAGCGTTTTCTTCAGCGCGGCAATATTCAGCGGAAGCGCATAACCGATGAGCGTCTGCTTGCGCTCCTCCTCGCTTTTTTCCAGAAGGTTGCTTCCGAATTTATCTATATAATTCTGCGCATGAACCTTTATATCATCGCCCTGATAGCCGTCCTCGGGAAATTCAACCGCGTCCTCTCCGCGCAAAAGCTGAATATAACGCGCCGAAAGGCTTCTGCCGAACTTATCAATCTGAGCGCCCGCGTCGTTTATATAAAACTCCTTTGTAACCTTCCAGCCTGCGGTGGAAAGCACGTTTGCAAGCGTGTCACCCAAAGCGCCGCCACGCGCATTGCCCATGTGCATCGGACCTGTGGGGTTTGCGCTGACGAACTCAACAACAACGCTTTTTCCGTTCGCAATGTCAATGCTTCCATAGCTTTCTCCCTCAGCTTCGATTTCCGAAAGCGTGTTATAAAGATAGCTTTCATCAAGATAAAAATTAATGAAGCCCGGACCTGCAATCTCGATTTTTTCCGCACCGAGAGCCTTGCCGTCAAGATTTTCCGTGATTTTTTCCGCTATCATGCGCGGAGCGCTGTGCGCCGCACGTGCAAGCAGCATGGCAATATTCACGGCGTAATCACCGTGCCCCTTATCCTTGGGTGTTTCAACGGCAAAATCGGGAATTTCAATTCCCCCGTAAGCTTTCTGTGCAGCCTCTTTCACCGCGCTGTATATTTCCGATTTTTTCTTATATAGCGTGTTTGCCATTATCTTCCGTCCTTTCGCTGTCACACACGCACATTAAGCGATATACCGTTATGCGTCTGCGCAACATTATTTATATCCATAATATAGTCAATGTCAATATTGCCGCCGTTTTCATCAATTGCCACGCTGACATCGTTGGCGGTTACGGTAATTGTAAAATCGCCGTACGGCGTTTCGTAATGACCGATATGGCACTGACCCTTTTCAAATATCATGTGAGTGTTCGTCTGACCGCGGCGCATCATCGTGACCGTTCCGTCGGGGCTGATTTTCAGCGTTGTGCGGCATTTTTCAAGGCCGGCAAGCTCACCCTCGTTATAGCTGAGATAAAACTTTCCGTTCTTGTTGTAAAAGCTTCCCTGCGTTGTCATTTCAAGGCTGTCGCTGTCGCCGTCAAGCTCCTGAGAGCCTTTTATTGAAATATAAACATCCTTTTTCATTCCGAAAACGCCTCCGTCCTGCGCACTTTGGTATCAAGCGGACATCCGAGGAAAATACTCCCGAGCTCGACAAAGTTTTCCACTGAGTCGGAAACATAAAACTCGCTTTTACCGCCCTCAGTCCTTTCGCAGAGGGCATTTTGCTCCGCAAGGTACTCACGCGCGCTTCTTGCCGCCATTGCTCCCGGGCTGACAAGCTTAACTCCGCTTCCCATTATATCAGAAATGACACCCTCAAGCAAGGGGTAATGTGTGCATCCCATGATAAGTGTATCCACACCTTCCTCTTTAAGGGGAGCAAGGTAATCTGCGGCAATAAGGCGTGCCGCCTCGCTTTCGGCATATCCGTTTTCAACGAGCGGAACAAACATCGGGCAAGCGTTCGAGAACACCTCCGCCTTCGGTGAAATGCCGCGGATTATTTCCCCGTATTTTCCGCTTTTGACGGTTACCGATGTTCCGATTACGCCGATGCGGTTGTTTTTTGTCAGGCGCAGCGCTTCATGGCAGGCGCTTTCAAGAACGCCCATTATTTTTATGTCATATTTCCCGGCAAGCGACGGCAGCGCAACGCTGCTCGCCGTTCCGCAGGCGGCTATTATAAGCTTAATATCGTGCTTAAGCAAAAATTCAATATCTTCCTTTGTATAGCGGATTATCGTTTCGCGGCTGCGGTTTCCGTACGGCACTCTGCCGGTATCCCCGAAATAAATTATATCCTCCCCGGGCATAACCTGCATCACCTGCCTTACGGTTGTAAGTCCGCCGAGTCCGCTGTCAAACACTCCGATAGGGCGATTATCCATTTAACTTCCGTCCTTTTTATTTAATCAGACTTTCTCCCGTCATTTCAGCCGGTTTATCAAGCTTCATAAGCTCGAGCATTGTGGGGGCAATGTCCGCAAGTCTGCCGCCGCTTCTGAGCTCGCAGTCAGCACCTGCAACAATGAAAGGCACGGGATTCGTCGTGTGCGCCGTGAACACATCATGCGTTACGGGATCAAGCATCTGATCGGCATTTCCGTGGTCAGCCGTCACGCACACCGTTCCGCCCTGAGCAAGCACAGCGTCAATAACCTTGCCCATGCACTCGTCAACAGTTTCAACCGCTTTTACTGCGCATTCAAACACGCCTGTGTGTCCGACCATATCGCAGTTTGCATAATTGAGAATTATAGCGTCATACTTTCTGCTGTTAATGCGCTTGAGAACCTCGTCCGTAACCTCATAAGCGCTCATCTCGGGCTTAAGGTCATATGTTGCAACCTTTGGTGATTTAACAAGAATTCTGTCCTCACCTTCA
>CAJJUC010000158.1 GCA_905195005.1 uncultured Eubacteriales bacterium
GGATATCGTTATCGCGGCGGTAAACGTTTGCACGGGGGTTGTCCCATGAACGGAATACGGCTTTGATTGCGCCCATAAGCTGCTCTTTGGGATCGCTCGGGAAATCCTCGCCGATTTTGTTTTTATATTCAGCCTTAAACTGATTTGCAAGCTCCTTAAGATCCTCAGCCGTAAGCTCAACGTCCTGAGTTACGCCCTTTGCAGCCTTCATTTCATCGATAAGCTGTTCAAAGTACTTTTTGCCGACTTCCATAACAACGTCGGAGTACATCTGAATGAATCTTCTGTAGCAGTCATAAGCCCATCTTGCATTGCCGGATTTCTGAGCCATAACCTCAACAACCTGCTCGTTAAGACCGAGGTTGAGGATTGTGTCCATCATGCCGGGCATGGAAGCTCTTGCACCGGAACGAACGGAAACGAGAAGCGGATTCTCGAGATCTCCGAACTTTTTGCCGCAGATATCCTCCATTTTACCGATGTATTCCATGATTTGCGCCTGAATATCATCATTGATTTTGCGACCGTCCTCATAATACTGAGTGCATGCCTCGGTTGTGATTGTGAAGCCCTGGGGAACAGGGAGACCGAGGTTGGTCATTTCAGCAAGGTTAGCGCCTTTACCGCCGAGAAGATTTCTCATGGTTGCGTTACCTTCGCTGAAGAGATAAACAAATTTAGTCATGAACTAAACCTCCTAAAATATAATTATATATTTTGTGTCACATCATTTATCATACACCATTTAATCGGGAATTTCCAGTGTTTTTTGAAAAAAATTAAAATTATATTGCATTTTTTTTACGATTTCAAACAAAAAGCAATTTTCATGAAAGATTTTCGCGTATAGAAACGAAGTTTCATCGCTGATGAGAAATTAAGAAGCGGCTTTTAACATTGTTTATCTGCGCGGCATGATAATGCTGTGCAGATAGGAGAGGGAATCGGGGAGCTTGCCGAGGTGATAGCTCAGAAATTCCTCGGTAACGCGCCAGAGCGAAAACGCCGCGCCGATTGGGGCCGGCGCATAGAGCGCGTCCTTAAGCGAGCTTTCGGATATGTAACACGCAAGGCGAAGCGCGGCAGGGGAGATTGGAACGCCGTCCTCGCGGTGCAGGGCGCAGCGAACCTCGCCGTTCGATACGGAGAAAAACGCTCCGCCGCTGCCGCAGGGACAATCGTGAGTGAAATCGGGCATTATGCCGCAAAGCTCGCAAAGCTTGATTTCATATGCCGCTTTTATGACGGGCGCGTTTTCGGGCTTTCTTGAAAGAACATACAAGCTGTTCAGAAGCAGACTTATTTCCGCGGCGCAGTCGCTCCCCTGCGTGCACATTGTGCAAAGCGCGGCAAAATAAATCCCGTACGACAGGGCTTCGATATTTTCCGCAAGCGGAGAAAACGGCTCGATAATTTCGGCGCTGACAAGTGTGTAAAAATCCTCGCGCAGTCTTTTGAGCACAAAAGAAGAATAGCAAAGAGGCTGCGCACTGCCGCGGCTTTTGTGCCGCAGGCTGCGCACCCCCTTTGCAAGAACCGTCAGCCGCCCCATAGTAGGCGAAAGAAGCGTAAGCATGCTGTCACTTTCGCCGCTTTTGCTTACGCGCACCACTATTGCTTTTGTTTTGATTGTTTGTTCGGACATTGTGTTTCACCGCTGTTCTGTTTTGTGCGGCAGCACTCCTTATATTTGAGATATATTTCTATGTTTCCCGTTTCGGTGAACATATCCCACATTATGCTTTTTGTGCGCATGAATATCCCTCCGGATATAGTTTGCGCAGAAGCGCTGCCGAAATGCCATGTAAATTAATCCTGTTTTGTATAGCCGAGCTCCTTAAGCGCGGAGCTGCGGTTGCGCCAATCCTCACGCACCTTGACCCAAAGCTCAAGAAAAACCTTTGTGTCAAGGAGCTTTTCTATATCGGCGCGTGCATATGAACCGATGCGTTTTATCGTTTCGCCTTTTTTGCCGATGATGATAGGCTTGTGACTTGACTTTTCGCAGTAGATTACCGCTTTGATTGCGGTAAGGTCGGCGCCCTCCTTCATCGATTCAATTTCAACCGCCGTTCCGTGCGGAACCTCCTTGTCGAGCAGACGGAGGATTTTTTCGCGGATTATTTCAGCCGACATATCGCGGACGGTTCTGTCGGCATAGGTATCTGTCGGATAAAACGGGGGGCATTCGTCAAAGTGCGAAAGCACCTCGCGGCGAAGTTCATCAATACCGTCGTTTTTAAGCGCGCTGACAGGAACGATTGCCGCAAATTCATGCTCGGCGGAAAATGCGGCAATCTGCGGAAGAATGGAATCCTTATCGGCTTCATCGCATTTGTTGATTACAAGAATAATCGGAATTTTGTTTTCATCGGCGTTTTTCATTATCCGCCGCTCAAGGTCATAAATTTCGCGCCCTGCTTCAACAACAAGCAGGCAAACGTCCACATCACCGATTGCACGCCCGGCGGAGGCATTCATAAATTCGCCGAGCTTTGTGCGCGGCGTGTGCATTCCCGGCGTATCGACAAAAACAATCTGATAATTATCGCCGTTATCGATTGCGACAAGGTTTTGCCGCGTGGTCTGCGGCTTGTTTGATACAATTGCCGCCTTTTCGCCTGTAAACGCATTGACAAGCGTTGATTTTCCAACATTCGGTCTGCCGACGATTGCGGCAAAGCCCGATTTAAAATTATTTGCTTCGGAAGCCAAAAAGCTCCACTCCTTTCATATGAATAAGCCGATAAAAGAAATTATGTACGGCAGAAAAATTATCAATCCGCATACTGCCGCACCGGCGCTCATCACAAGCACCGCGCCGGCAGCAAGATCCTTTGCGCGTTTTGCATACATATTGAAAACGGGGGAGGACAGGTCAACGGTATTTTCAATTGCCGTGTTGAAAAGCTCCGCACATATAACGGCGGCGCAGAGAAAATATACGATTGCCTTATCGGACGGAGAAAGGCGCAGCACAACCGACGCCGCAATAACCGCAACTGACGCGGCTGCGTGAAAACGCATGTTCCGCTCGGATAAAAATGCGTACCGCACTCCGCTTGCCGCATGGCGCAGGCTTTCGGCAAAGCTTTTATTTTTGCCGTGCTCACTCATCGCGCTTTAACCCCATTTTATCGAGAATCTGTTTCTCGCGGTCGCGCATCATTGCGGCATACGGCTCCTCCATATGGTCAAAGCCCATAAGATGAAGCGTGCTGTGCACTGTCAGAAAGCCGACCTCGCGCATAAGACTGTGACCGTATTCCTCAGCCTGGCTGAGTGCGCGTTCAAGCGAAATGACTATATCGCCGAGAAGCAGATAATCTCCGTCATAATCACCGCTTTCCTCAATCATAACGCCGTCATCGTCAAATTCAATTATGGGGAAGCTCAGAACATCGGTTGCGGAATCGATTTCGCGGTATTCACGGTTAAGCTCGCGGATACCTTCGTTATCGGTGATAAGAATACTGACCTCGCAGTCGGTGTCTTTGCATTCGAGCACATCAAGCGTTGCTGCGACAGCCTGCTGCATGATATTTTCAAGCTCCTCCGTAAAATCAAGCTTGTCCTGTTCATTTTCAATAATAAACTGAATCATTTGTATATCCTTCCTTTATTTATTCATATTTTATACGCTCGTGGAAATATCCGCCCAGCGTTTTAATAATCGTTTCAATAACATTTTCCAGCTCGGCAAACGTGAGGTCGCACTGCATGAACTGCCCGGAGTTTATGCGGTCGGAAGCAATTTTGCGAACCATGGCGCTTATTTTTTCCTCGCTTTTGTCGGAAAGGCTTCTGACCGCGGCTTCGCACGAATCGGCAAGCATAACGATTGCGGCTTCGCGCGTTTGCGGCTTCGGTCCCGGATATGCAAAATCCGCTTCGTCAACGTTCGGATTTTTTTCGCGCGCGCGGATAAGGAAATATCCCGTTGTTGTTGTGCCGTGGTGCTGCGCGATGATGTCGCATATGCTTTGCGGAAGCCGATACTTCTGCGCCGTTTCAACGCCGTCCATAACGTGCCCCTTTATAATTGCGGAGCTTTCCTCAGGCGAAAGCTCGTCATGCTCGTTTTTATTGTACTGATTTTCCTTGAAATAAAGCGGCCGGCGGATTTTGCCGATGTCGTGATAATACGCTCCCACGCGCGCAAGCAGGCTGTCCGCTCCGATTTCGCGCGCGGCAATTTCGGCAATATTCGCAACCGTCAGCGAATGGTGATATGTCCCCGGGGCTTCAACAAGCAACCGCTTGAGCAGCTTGTTTTCGGGATTTGCAAGCTCGGTAAGCTTCATCGGCGTTGTGGCATTGAAAATCCATTCCCAGAACGGAAGCGTTCCGATTGTGATTATGCCCGAAATCATTCCCCCGGCAAAGCCGCGCAGAAGCATGGAAAACGCCGTGCCCGCTCCGCTTGACTGAATGAGCGACATTGCGCAGAATACCACCCCGTAACCGAGCGAGGAGGCAAATGCGGCAGGAATTAGGTGGCTGCGCCTTCTTACCTTGCCGAAGCAGTAAGCGCTGAGCGAGCCGGCAAGAATCAGGCAAACGCTGTAACCCCAGTCGCCGCTGAGCGCAACGCCGCAGAAAATTGAGATAAGCACATTAAAAATGACCGCCGTCTGCGGAACGCTGAACGTTGTGACCACGGAAACGAACAGCCCGGCAGGGAGGAACGGAACATATTTTTCCGGCACATAGCGCGAACCGTAAAAGGAGATGAGCACCGAGATAACTCCCATAACAGCCGTTACCGCCGCCGCACCGCGCTGCCCCCGTCCGCAGAACGCAAAGTATGCAAGAATGATTATATAGCAGATAACCGTCAGAAGAAAAATTCCCACTGTATATGTAGCCGACAGCGGATTTGTTCCTTTGAGCAGCCCAAGCTCGCGAAGCATGGCAAGCTGCGCGTCCGAGGCAATTTCGCCTTTGCGCAGAATAATCTGATTTTTCTTGTATTCAATATCGGCAACGGCGAGCGCGGCAGCTTCCTTTCGGCGCTTGGTTTCGGCTTCGTCAAGCTCTGTGTTTTCGGTTATAACGGCAGAGGCAAGATCCGAAAGCGCGCTCTTTTCCGCTTTTGTTATATTCAGCTTGTCCGCTTTTGCCGCGCAGTCCTCCACGGCTTTTGCCGCGTCACTGACGCCGCTTTGCATAAGCTCGCCGATGATGTCCGCCACGGTGCGCATCCGCGCAAATTCCGCGTCGGTTGCGTTTATTGCCGCTTCGCACGATTTGTCGGAAAGCTTTGCCTTTGCGGTCGCTTTCAGCTTAAGCGCCTTTGCAGCTGTTCCCGAGCCGTCGTCCTCACTTCTGAGCGCCGCCGCCGCGGAAAAGAAGTCTGTCACCTTATCGATTGCCGCCGTTCGCTTGCTGTCGTTGGTAACATAAACATCCTCAACACCGTCGGACGCTGCCTTGCGCGC
>CAJJUC010000159.1 GCA_905195005.1 uncultured Eubacteriales bacterium
TCTCCGAGTGCCCCGACATATCGACAACAAGCTTTTTGAGCACCACCTGAAGCGGAAGCTTGCTGTCATCTTGGTTAATAAGAATCATTGCCCACAGATAACCGTTCCAGCGGCTGACCGCATAAAACAGCCCGACAGTCGCAAGCGACGGAACTGCGAGCGGCAGAATTATATGCCACAGTATGTAAATATCCGAAGCGCCGTCAATCTTTGCCGCTTCCTCAAGCGCTTCGGGAAGTCCCGCAAAATATGTTCTCAGCAGAATGAAATTATATGCCGAGCACGCGAACCCGAAAATGATTGCCGAGCGTGTGTTTAAAAGTCCGTAGTCACGGAATGTCAGATATATCGGAATCGTTCCTGCCGAAAACCACATTGTAAACGTGATGCATATATTGAGAAACTTTGACCCGAAAAGGCGTTTCTTTGAAAGCGGATACGCACCGCAAACTGTTATAATAAGGTTTACAAGCGTTCCGAAAAGCATGTAGTAAACGGAATTGAGATATGAAATCCATATTCCGCTTCTGTGAAACACCTTTATGTATGCATTCACATTAAACCCGTTCGGAAAAAACCAAACCTTGCCCATGCTTATCGCTTGAGGGGAGCTGAACGACGCCACAAGCACATACCAGATAGGATAAATGCACAGAAGCGCAACAATTGCAAGCACGGTGTAATTCACAGCGTTAAACGCCGCTCTGCCCTTTGTTATTTTCATCATGACCTGTTTTCTCCTTTCCTACCAAAGTCCGACATCGTTTACCTTGTTACTGATGTAGTTTGCGCATGCAACAAGTATGAATCCGACCATCGAGTTGAAAAATCCGACTGCCGTCGATAAGCTGTAGTTTGCTTTTTCAATACCCATTCTGTAAATATAGGTGCTTATCGTGTCCGCAGTGTCGTATGTGGCAGGCTGGTACAAAAGGATAATCAGTTCATAGCCGACATTGAGGATATTACCTATCTGAATGAGAAACATCGTTACTATTGTCGGGAGTATCCCCGGAAGCGTAACGGAAAGCGTTTGCCGCCATCTTCCGCCGCCGTCGATTTTACATGCCTCGTAAAGCTCCTGGTCAACGCCCGAAAGCGCCGATATGTACACGATTGAGTTATATCCCAGCCCGACCCATATGTTCGTGATTGTGTATATTGAGCGGAAGTATTCGGGCTTTGTAAGGAAATATATTTTATCAAATCCCAGCTTTGATAAAATGATGTTTACAACACCGTTTGACGGAGAAAGGAACAGCGTTACCATACCTGCAATTACAACCGTTGAAATAAAGTAAGGTATATATGAAAACGTCTGAACAACGCTTTTATATTTTTTTGATGAAACCTCATTTAACAGAAGCGCAAGAATTATCGGAAGCGGAAATCCGAACAAAAGCTGGTACAGGCTGATACAAAGCGTGTTTTTAAGTGTTCTCCCGAAAAATTCACTTTGGAAAAACTCACGGAAATGCTTCAGCCCCACCCAGGGGCTGCCGGCAATTCCTTTATACAGTCCGTAATCCTTAAAAGCAATCACCATACCCCCCATCGGGCGGAACACAAACAATATATAGTAAAGCAGGAACGGAATCAAAAGCAGGTAAAGCTGCCTGTCCCTGAAAATCTGAAGTAAAAGCTTGTTTGTCTGTGTTCCGTTCCTTTTCGCATTTTTTGTTTTGGCTGACGGTAACAAATTCATACACCTTCCTTGTGGATTGTTTCTTAGTTTTATTTTAGCAGCACACGGCTCTTTTTTCAATTTACAATAATAATTTACGATATGCAATTTGTGTACTTTGCCCCAAATAATGCATCTTTTCAGGTAAAATATATTAATATATCCTGTCCTTTCCGATAAAAAAACAGTTCTGAGAAATCAGTGATTTCTCAGAACTGTTTTTTATTTTTATACATTTCGCGGTCAGCCTGCTCTATTGCTTTTGCAAAAGGCTTGCAGCCGTATGCCCCTCCGATGCTGACGCTCAGCTCAAGCTGAGGATATTTCGGCGCCCTTGAAGCTGCAACATTCTTTTTTATTTTTTCCATATATCCGAGGAACGCCATTTCGGATACGTCGTTAAAGATAATCAGAAATTCATCGCCGCCGTAACGGATAATCACATCGTTATCACGAACGGAGGAAATGATAGTACCGGATATGTGTTTCAAAACCACATCGCCTGCCGGGTGTCCGTATACGTCATTAATCTGCTTGAAACCGTCAACGTCGATAACCGCAACAGCGTCGGCATTTTCAAAATTGTCTCTGAAATCCTCTAAATACATCCGAGAATATGCGTTTGTAAGCGCGTCACGGTAAAAATCAAGGAAAAGCAGGTTAGCGCGCTCGGGAATATGATTTTGTTCGACAGCTTCAATACTGTCGTTTACGCAGAAAGCAATCTCTATCACACAATCACGATCCGCCGCTTTAATTTTCTTGGAAATGACCGAGTAAAGCCTGCCGTCCATCACTTCAAGCTTTGTCAGCCACGTTTTTTCGGATAAAGCCCTGAGCGATGTGCAGTTGCTGCAGCAGTCACATCTTCCCCAAATGCCGAAGCATTTTTCATCGGTTTTTATAAGCTCTCCGCCTTCGGTCATTTTTAAAACGCATGAGGTGTGAGGATCAACAATGCGCACAATATCAAACAGCCTTGTCATTGTTTTATAAACCCACTCAAGGCTTTCGCCGTTTTTCAGAACATTTCTGAGCCCGGCATTTGTTATTTTATCGTGAATGTCGGTAAACTGACCGAGAGCCGAAATATATTCCTCTCCGCGCACCGGCCAGACGGTTCGCGCCGTCAGCCTGTGCCAGCGATATGTTCCGTTCACGGGAATAAGTACGTCCATCTCCGTATAAGGATGCTCACGCGTTGTTTGTGTAAGCTTTTTTATGAACCGATTCCGGTCCTCCGGTGATAAAAGGCTTATATCATCGCCGTCGTTCAGCATCAGAATTGTATCCACCGGGTTTGATTCATACCGGTTTCTATAAATAACTTTTTGCAGAACAGCGTCGTACTCAAACTGAATCCCCCCTGCCTGCTGCTTGAAAAATTCCTTCTTTGTTTCCTCATTTATAAAAAGCCGCTGCGATCGGTCATCAAACGGCAGCTTCATGCTGCTGAGCATTTCCGCGGCAAGCCGATGCGCCTCATGCACATAGTCAAATCTTTTATCATTTGCCTTCATTTTGCTCCCGAGCTCTTGCTCAACCTCTTTAAGGCATGAAATCATCAGCGGATTAAACTGTCCGCACTCCCCGTTGCATATCATATATATTGCGTGCTCATGTGAATATGCCTTTTTATAGCATCGCTCGCTCGTCAGCGCGTCATAAACATCGGCAATTGCAACAACCTGCGCCGAAATCGGAATTTCATCCCCCTTGAGTCCGTCGGGATAACCTCCGCCGTCCCATCTTTCATGATGCCAGCGGCAGATTTCATGTGCCGTTTTCACAAGCACGTCATTCTGCATGACGGGAGCGCTGTAAAGCATCTTATCTCCGCATGTGGTATGCGTTTTCATGATTTCCCATTCTTCGGCAGTCAGCTTGCCCGGCTTATTGAGAATTTCCTCCGGAATTGCGATTTTTCCTATATCGTGCAGCGCAGAAAGCGTTGTTATATTCGATATGTCAATTTCAGACAGCTTGTAACGGTCACTGATTTTCACAAGATGCCGAAGAAGAAGCTCCGAAATTGTCCGCATATGCAGCGTGTGGCTTCCTGCTTCATTATTTCTCAGCTCAACAACGTAACTGAAAATGTTGATCATGGCAGTATTGATTTTTTCACGCTCGTAAACCTGATTTTCAACAAGCTGAACAAGCTGCCTTTGTTTTAAATAAAGCGTCAGCGTGTTTTCCACACAGTGCCTGATTTCAAGCTCGGAAAAAGGGTGTACGTATGCGCTCGCTCCGAGCTCGTACGCCTTTCGCCGGGAATCAGAGGCGATTTCCGGAGATAGAACGATTACGGGAGTTTCCTCAATCCAGCGCCGTTTATTCATAATTTCAAGGACTTCAAGCCCGTTCATTACCGGCATGTTTATACCCAGCAGGACTATATCCGCGGCAATTCCGCTGCTCAGCATCCCGATAAGCTCAGCGCCGTTTTCCGCAAAAAGATAGCTGTAATCCGCACCGAGAATTTTCATCAGATGCTCACGGATTTCAGCCTCGCTGACGGCAATCAGTATTTTATAGTTCATCTGTGTAACTCCATAATCAATTTTTCTGCACAAACAACAACATTTGCCATTATGTATAATTATAGTATACTATCCGCACCGTGTCAACGTTTTTCGTGAAATCCGAACCGTTATTGCCATAATATATTTGAGGTTAATACCGAATATCTTCACTCTGCATACCCGGTATTATAAGTACGGCAAAATAACCTGACATGTTCGTCAAGCTTTTTTATATATTCGTTTTCACGCCCTGTCCGGCGGACACAAATGCCGATAACGTAATAATGACGCAGCATACATAAAAGCAGCTGCGGCAAAACAAAACCACATTTTGCCGCAGCGCATTTTTATGCTTATCAGTCGGAGCACTCCGTGTCATGCGGTTCGGCTGAGCCGCATTCGCACGTGTCATCCGTTGCCTCATGCACAGGCGGGAAAAATTCATCAACCGGGAAGCTGATGTTTGCAAACATTTCGCACGGATCATCCGGCGTGCTTGCAACACATTCCTTATCCGGAATACAGAAGTCATATGCCGGAATGAGAAGCTGAACATTTCTCTCAAGCTTGATAATTGTGAACAAGCCGAGTGAAACAAATACCCTGCGCTGATTCTCGCGGCAGCTTACGAAGCGATCCTCAAACACTCTGCGCACACAGTCGGGAATGTTGCAGATGTCGAGGTCCTCATCGGAATATCGGCAGCATGAATCACCGGGTTCAGCAATTTTTGCACCAAGGCAAATGGGGTCAACAACCTCAACAACTGCCTTGGGCATGTTGGTTTTCTGCCAGAGCTGAGGGTCAAAGCTGTCCTCCTTGTATTTCGATGTGAAGATTTTTGCGCTGCCCTCACTGCCGAACAGAACAACCTTTTTATTGAACGATGCAACGCCTTCAACAATTACGGGGCGCGAAATTCCGGTATATGCCTCAAGAGTAATGCGGAAGAAGAAATTCAGGTCAACGGTGTAATATCCGCGGTTAAACGGCATTTTTTCAACATCGCTGAAAACCCAGATTATTTCCGATTTTCTGCATTTAATATCGATTGCGCGGTCGATAACCTCCTGCCCTGTTTCCGTTAAGTACACCCTCATACATTCTATGCATTCCTTGCTTCTGCACGAATCGTATATTTTATCGGTCTGAATGCATAC
>CAJJUC010000160.1 GCA_905195005.1 uncultured Eubacteriales bacterium
AGGATAGGAATACGTTTCAAGAATAAAGCCGTTTCCGAGCTCACCGTCAAGAGTTATCGCCTCGGCGCCGTCAATAAGGCTTACTATAAATTTTTTTCCTATATTATACTGTGGAACGGAAAACTCCATATCAAAGCCGCGTTCGCCGCGCTTTAATTTATGTACCCCCGTTGCAAGCCAGGCCGCATCGTACCCGTCATAAACGGAAATTGTTAAATCGCATTCCGTCAGAGTGGGAATATCGGGAACGTCAAAATGCAGCGATATCGAATTGAACACAGGCTCCTCCGCATATGCGGAAATAAAGAATGTGCTGAGTATCACCAACAGGATAACGGTCGTCAGTAAGCACTTTTTGTACTGCATAGCCTCACTCCAAAAATATAGTATATCCATTATATAGGGAAATTCCGGATTAGTCAAGACAAATTCCCGAATAAAACAAAAATAATTTCCGGCACGGTGCGGATAATATTTTTTTCTTGCCTATACGGACGAAATATGATAAAATCAATCGGAGAAAGGAATGAAGCTTAATGAATGACTATATAGTAAATGCGATAACGTCCGACGGGGCGGTGCGCATTCTTGCGGCGCGGACAACGCAGCTTTGCAGCGAGGCTCAGCACATTCACAAAACCATGCCGACGGCAACCGCAGCACTCGGCAGAGCGCTTACGGCAGCCGCCCTGATGGGGAGCATGCTGAAATCCTCCGACGATTCAGTGACGCTGCAGTTCTGCGGCGGCGGACCGATCGGGCGCGTGCTTGCAGTCGGCAGCGGCAGAGCCGAGGTGAAGGGCTATGTCGGGAATCCGCTCGTTGACCTGCCGCTCAACAGCGCAGGCAAGCTTGATGTCGGCGGCGCAGTCGGCAGCGACGGTTTTCTGACGGTTATGCGCGATTTGGGAATGAAAGAGCCGTACACGGGAAAGATTCCGCTTGAAAGCGGCGAAATTGCCGAGGATATTACGGCGTATTATGCGCGCAGCGAGCAGATTCCCACGGCGGTTGCGCTCGGTGTTCTTGTTGACGTTGATTACAACGTGAAATCAGCCGGCGGATTTATTCTGCAGCTGCTTCCGGGGGCACTTGAAAGCGATGCTGACAAAATGGAGAAGGCAATCGCAAAAATATCCTCGGTGACGCAGCTCCTTGACGAGGGAAAGGCGCCGGAGGATATTGTGCAGCAGCTTCTCGAGGGGTATGAGATCGAATATTTTGACAATATTCCGACAAAATATCTGTGCGATTGCAGCCGCGAACGAACCGACCGCGCGCTTATAAGTCTTGGTGAAACCGAGCTGAAAAAGATAATCGAGGAGGACGGAAAGGCGGAAATTACCTGCCATTTCTGCAATAAAAAATACAGCTATACAAAAGAGCAGCTTTTGTCACTGGCGAAGGGGAGAAAAAAATAATGAGTGAAAAAATGCTTGAAAAATTTGCGGCAGCCGTGACGGGTGTTGCATCAAGACTCATTTTTGCCGTACTTATACTTATTATCGGCTTTAAGCTTGCGGCATTTCTCGTTAAGCTGATGAGAAAGTCAAAGGGAATGGACAGGCTTGACCCGGGCGTGAAAACCTTTGTCACAAGCTTTTGCTCAGTGCTGATGAAAATAATCGTGATAATAAGCGCGGCGGGCGTTCTCGGAATACCGATGGCGTCGTTCGTTGCAATTCTCGGTTCGGCAGGCGTTGCAATCGGCTTGGCGCTTCAGGGCAGCCTTTCGAATATCGCCGGCGGCTTGATTATCCTTTTGTTCAAGCCGTTCAATGTCGGGGATTTTATCTCGTTCGGCGATGTTTCCGGAAGCGTTGAAAGCATAGGAATATTTTACACGCGCGTAATAACCGCGGATAACAGAAGAATCGTTGTTCCGAACGGCTCTCTTACAAATCAGTCGCTTGCGAATGCGTCGTCGTTTAAAACGCGCATGGTTGACCTCACCGTGAGCGCCGGTTATGAGTGCGATGTTGAAAAGGTTAAAGAAGTGCTGCTCGGGATTGCGAAAAATCACCCCGATGCGCTTGAAAGCCCCGAGCCTGTTGCAAGACTTAAAAATCACGGCGAAAGCTCACTTGATTTCGCTTTCCGTGTGTGGTGTCCGTCCGAAAAATACTGGAGCGTTTATTTTGACCTTGAGGAACAGGTCAAGGCAGAGTTTGATAAAAACGGAATATCGATTCCGTATCCGCAGATGGATATTCACATGATTAAATAAGTAAAAATAATTCAGAAAAAGTATTGAAAAGCATTATCATTCATGGTATACTATAAATGCTGTACTAACCGGGGAGGTAGCGGTGCCCTGTATCCGCAATCCGCTGTAGCGGGGGTGAATTCCCCGGTTGAGGCGTTTTATCTGTACGGCAGGAGCATGTAAGTGGTGTTGACAGCCGGGTCTTGCGCAATATCGACCCGTGAACCTCGTCAGGCGGGGAACCGAGCAGCGATAAGCGGTCATCGGTGTGTGCCGCGAGGACGCCTGGCTCGAGCTAACTGCATGATTTCCGCGTATGGGTCTGCGCCGATTCCGGGGTGTGCGGCATAATAAGCCTTTGCGGAGGCTTATTTTTGGTATTATGGGAAAATTTCTGTGCGAGGGGTGAAGCGCGTGGAATATCAGGCATTGTACAGAAAATGGCGGCCGAAAACGTTTGACGATGTTGTCGGGCAGCGCCATGTTACTGAAACAATTAAAAATGAGGTTAAAAACGGAACCTGCGGACATGCGTTTCTGTTCTGCGGCAGCCGCGGAACGGGAAAAACATCGACCGCACGAATCCTCAGCCGTGCAATAAACTGCGAAAATCCGCAGGACGGCAACCCGTGCAACGAATGTGAAACCTGCCGCGGAATATTAAACGGCAGCATTATGGATATTGTCGAGATTGACGCGGCAAGCAACAGCGGCGTTGACAATATCAGAATGCTGCGTGAGGAAGCAAGCTATACTGCGGCAATAACAAAATATAAGGTATATATAATTGACGAGGTTCATGCGCTCAGCAAGGACGCATTTAACGCGCTCTTAAAGCTGCTCGAGGAACCGCCGGCACACGTTAAGTTTGTGCTTGCGACAACGGAGGCAAATAAGGTTCTCGACACGATTTCATCGCGCTGCCAAAGATTTGATTTTAAGCGCATAACGCCGGAGGATATTTACGAAAGACTTGATTATATATGCAATGCGGAGGGCATAATCGCAGAGGAAAAGGCGCTCCGCATGATTGCGGAAGCGGCGGACGGCGCTCTGCGTGACGCGCTCAGCTGCCTTGACCCGTGCGTTGCGGCAGGCAAGGAGGTTGACTCGGAGTTCGTTGCGGAATTTCTCGGCAGGGCGGAAAATTCGTCC
Organism: uncultured Eubacteriales bacterium; assembly: GCA_905195005.1. GTDB lineage: Bacteria > Bacillota > Clostridia > UMGS1883 > UMGS1883 > UMGS1883. The sequence continues at coordinate 3,362 of CAJJUC010000160.1, forward strand.
GTGCTGGAGGTTTGCCGAAGCGTAGGCGCGGAAGAACCGTCGGGCGCGCTTGCATGCATTGAGGATGTCTGCGCGCGCGGAAAAAATCTTCCGCCGTTTATAGAAGCGGTCATAAAGGCGATGCGCGACATGCTTATTATTTCCGTCACGGGAAGGTGCAGAAGCGATTTTTCGGGTGACGATTATAAGCTTCTGGAGGAATATGCAAAGGAATATTCAACAGAAAAGCTGCTGTACGCGGTGAAAACCCTGTCCGAGGCGATGAATGCGTCAAGATTTATGACGAATCCGCGCGTTGTTTTCGAGGCAGCTCTGATAAAGCTGTGCGTTAAAGGAAACGACGGCAGCGTTGACGCGCTTATGGCACGAATCGGCGAGCTTGAACGGAAGCTTGAAAGCGGCGAAATAGCCGTTCCGAAAAGAAAAGCCGAAAAATCGCCGGCTCCGGAGAAAGAGGCAGAGGCAGCGGAAAAGGAAGAAAAACCGCTGTTTAAGCCGCAAAGCGAGTTTGTGAATAAGGTTATGGACGTCTGGCCGGAAATAATGAACGATGCGCTGGAAAGCATCTCCTTGTATACCGTGCTGGAAAACGCGGCTCTGCGTGAGGAAAACGGGAAGCTTGCGCTGACCTTTCCGAACGAGGGCGGCAGGCAGATGCAGGAGATAGTCAACAGCGGGCTTGATCGCGTGAAAGCGTCCGTCAGGCAGCATACAGGCATGGATATAGACGTTGTAACGCGAACCGAAAGCGATTTTGATTCGTATGTTCCGGGCGTTAAAAAGGGCGACCCGATGGAAGATATTATTAATCTGCCGATAACGCAGATAGATTGAGAGGTTGAAAGCTATGGCAAAGGGTGGATTTCCGCGTAATATGGGCGGAATGGGCAACATGAACAGCATGATAAAAAAGGCGCAGAAAATGCAGGAGGAAATGCTTAAGGCGCAGGAGGAGCTCGGTGAGAAAATTGTCGAGGCAAGCGTCGGCGGCGGTGCGGTAAGCGTTAAGGTAAACGGAAAAAAGGAGCTTATCGAGCTTAATATTTCCCCCGATGCGGTTGACCCCGAGGATGTTGAAATGCTTCAGGATATGATTGTAAGCGCCGTGAACGAAGCTATGCGCAAGGCGGACGAGGCTGCCGCAAGCAGCCTGAGCAGCATCACGGGCGGCATGAGTATTCCCGGATTATTCTGATTAAAAGGCAGGTATCGTTATGTATCCCGTTTCGTTGGAGGAGCTTATCGATGAATTTGAAAAAATGCCCGGAATCGGTCACAAAAGCGCCGTCAGACTGGCATTTTACATTATGAATATGCCCGAAGCAAAGGCTGAAAGGTTTGTAGCGGCGGTTACAAATGCGCGTACAAAGGTGCATTTGTGCGAGCGCTGCCAGAATCTTACGGATAAGCCGCTGTGCGATGTGTGCGCGTCAGATAAGCGCGACAGGGGCGTTATCTGCGTTATGGAAAGCCCCAAGGACGTGACGGCAATGGAAAAAACGGGCGAATATAAGGGCTTGTATCATGTGCTGCACGGCGCTATCTCTCCGATGGATGGCGTTGGTCCGGACGATATTAAAATCCGCGAGCTGCTCGCAAGGCTCACCCCGGAGGTTAAGGAGATTATCATGGCAACAAACTCCACCGTTGAGGGCGAGGCAACGGCAATGTATATTGCGCGGCTGCTTAAGCCAATGGGCATTAAGGTAACGCGTCTTGCGCACGGGCTTCCGGTCGGCGGCGATATTGAATTTGCCGACGAGGTTACGCTTGCGCGCGCTATGGAGGGCAGACGGGAAATCTGAAAGAGGCTGCAGCAAAATACGATTTCATTTAGCCACAGCCCGGTAAGGAAGTATTGCCCTGCTAAACATCTTTTTTGCG
>CAJJUC010000161.1 GCA_905195005.1 uncultured Eubacteriales bacterium
GAATATGAAATATTAAAACTCATATATGCCGGAAAAAGCTATATGGCAATCGCCGATGAGCGTTATGTTGAAGAATCGACAATCCGCTCGCAGGTAAATAAAATTCTCAAAAAGTTTGAGTATAAAAACATGAAGCAGCTTATTAAGTATCTTAAAACATTAAATATTTTCGAATAAGGAGAAGCAGCGAAAAGCGGCAGCGGCAAAATGTGATTTCATTTTGCCGCTGCCGCTTTATTTTTATTATTCTGTTTTCAAAAGCACCGCAACGCCGGAGTTCGGCACGGAAAAGCTGTTTATGCCGCTTCTGACAACGGTTTTGAATTTACCGCAAACACTTCCCGTGCAGTCATACACAGTACATTCCGCACCGTAATCGGGCGCGGAGCTGTTTATATAAAGCTCCTTGTCCCATGACCCGTTGATAAAAACAAGCTTGTCATACTGTTTATCAACATCAAGGCAGTTTTTCACATAGGAAGCCGCAAGCATTATTCCGCCTTTTTCCGCCGATGCGATGCTGTACCCTGCCTCTGGATTTTTTGCCGAAAGCTTACCGTCAAGCAGGCAATCGCTGTTATCATTCCACAGCTTAAGGAAAAATTTCAGCATATCCCTATGGCTTTGCGGAAGCTTCTCTATCAGAACGGAAATCTGCGGAACCGCGAAAAACACATTGATAAGCTGAAGCGCCGCAGATTCGGGAGAATCCGAATAATTCCACATGAGCATGTCGGAATGAACCGCGCATTTTCCCGATGTGAGCCGCAAATCGAATATGCCTGCGCGGTTTTTAAGCGCATCGAGCGGGCAGTCGGCAACGCGCAGCATATTTCCGTACCCGCACATAATCGGACCTGTGTACGGCTGGCGAAATTCAAGCATAATGTCAGGCTTGATTGCAGTGAGCCTGCTTTTAACCTCGGAAAGAAGCGCGCAGATTGCGTCCTCAAGTGATTCAAAATCCATTTTTTCATTTGGGGTACTGCTTTCGGGCGTCAGCTTGAAATTATTGATAAAATCAAGTTTTAGACCATCAAGCCCCCAGTTTTTCACTGCCGATTCATATAATCCGATGATATAACCGCGCACCTCGGGATAACGGGGGTCAAGCACGCACCATGGGTGCTTGTCATCATATCCGTCCAGAAACATATTGCTGAATTTGTCCCATGCTTTTGAAAATCTGCCCACAAACGGAACCGAATACCACATCATATATTTCATTCCGAGTGCGTGCACATCGTCAACAAGCTTTTTCATATCGGCAATCTTTACGCTTTGCCAGTCGCCGCAGTGACTGTAGCCGCGGCTTGAATCGTCGGTCTGCCAGCCGTCATCCATAATAACGGTTTCCATTCCCAGCTGCTTTGCAAGCTTAAGCTCGTTCACAATTGTTTCATGGTCAACATTCTGGTGGTACGCATACCATGTTGAGTACATGGGCTTTTTTGTATTTTCGGGCGGATTTTCGCCGTTTCCGTACTCCGACCACTGTTCACGCGCAGCCGCAACGGCTTTTTCAAAAGGAATGTGTCTTGTGTCAATCAAAAGCGTTGCTTCGTATTTTTTAATTGCGCTTACTCTCTCGGTAAAAAGAGAAAGTCTGTATGAAATTTCCGCTGTTTCTTCTATTATGCCCGTTGCAATTTCCATCGGTGTCAGGCAATCTGACACGGAAACCGTTACGGCATTTTTTCCGTCAAGCGAAAGGTGCGACTGCACGGGCATTCCCTCCGCCGAGCGCGAAATATTTTTTATCGGCATCCAGTTCGGGTTCAGAGTTCTTTCCGACCACAACGCCGGATTCCACTGTGAGAAAACGTTTCTGCACGGCGCTGTCCATCGGATTACAACCGTTTCGGGCACAATTTTCTGTTTGAAATCAAGCTCAATTCTGAATTTGATTTTTTCCGAAGTCTGCTCTGCTGCGGAAATTTTCAAGTCGTACTTACATTCAGATTTAAAGGTTATACCCCCTGTTTTAAATTCCATATTGTTTTCCCCTTTCATCCGCAAAATACTGTTCCGACGCTCCAGCCGCTTATGCTCGGGAGCTTAAGAATGAAATCGTTTCCTTTTCTTGTATATTCAAGCTTCGCGGTTTCGGCATACTGCGACATAAAACGAAAATCCGCCGTTTTCGGATTTCGCACCGTCAGCTCAAAAGCTCCGCTTTCGCCGATTGTGCAGTTCACAACCGACACGCAAACCGTTTTTCCGTCCATATCCGTGCGCGGCAAAAGCATTGCCTGCATCGGTTCGTCAATTCTTGCGGCAAGCGAATTTCCCGAAATATAATCCGCGGCATTAAGCAGCTGATTCCGTTTTGCGCAGCTTATGACATTTCTCCAAAGCGTGTACGCAAAAACAGCCCACTTTGCCCCTCCCGAAAGAGTTGTGACAGCGCTTGCCGCCTTGCCGACCGCCGCTTCATTTCTGTCCTCCTCAAGGCTGCTTTCATAATACGACAAAACCTCCGTTTTATCGGAAAAACTGTCAATGTAATAGCTGTTGTCCTTTCCCGGTGCATATGAATTTGACTGCCATTCACGAAGCCTCGGCGGATTAACGGGATGATTTGTCATAACATCTTTCAGCTTCCCTGCTTCTCCGGCAGTCAGATGATGAGCCGACATACCAAGCCTCACACCCCTTTTTTCAAGCACATCAACCGTTTCACCATCGGTAATAACATTATGATTAATCAGAAAATCAAGCTCTTCATCCGATGCTATGCGCGCAACATCCGCTTGCAGCAAAAATACTTCGGAATCACTGTCGGAATAGAAAATCGGAATACCGTCGCGCACCATATTATCGGTGCAGCTGTAATAAAGCCCGTCCAAATCACGGAGCGTGCCCTCCGGCGCAAGCTCCTTTTTCCACTCGTATTTTGACATATACAGACCGATGCCGCACGGGCGCGTGTTTTTATTATACTGTGCCAGCGTTTCCCAATACCGGCGCTGTTCGGAAAAAAGCCGAAATGCCTTTGCATACCATGAGATCGGTTCGACATTGTTTTTTGCCATTGAATAGCTCATATCCGTGTTTCCGCATGCAAAATACAGGCTTGTTTCAAAGGCGGTTGATGCCGGCGATTTTCCGAACGACACATAAGGAATATTCTCAATTTCGGGACATTTGCACTGCACATAATCGGGGAGCAAATAGTTCTGAAAATTGATTGACATTGCCTTATTTATAAACTCAACGGGGTTGTGCCCGTCATATACCCCTCCGCCCGGGCGCGACTTCGGATTCTTTCCCGTGCTGTCCCTAAGCGCGTCAAACAAAAAGCCTATTCCGTGCCCGATATATGCTCCGCAAACCGTTATCTGCAATCCGACGGTTGTATCGGGAGAGAATTGTTTTACGGTTTTTCCTATCATATATGTAAAATCATACAATCCCTCACGGACAAAGCTTATCCACCGCTCGCGCCAGACAAGATCGCCGTGAAGAATTTCCGAAACGAGCTTTTCCCTGCTCAGGTTACTGTTATATTTCTCATTAAAAAGGCTCAGGCAGCTGTCGCAGAAGCACCCGTGCGTCAGCGGCGGATGGTGCTGCGCGCGCAAATCATCGTCAATCCAAAGCGTGTCGGGCTGAACAGGCATGTAGTATTCAAGCTCTTTTTTAACATACGCTTTCACATTCTCACCGCGCCAGCAAAAGCTGTACCCGGCAGCCGTGCCGTCCGGACCGACCATTTTTTCGTAGGGTGAATTTTCATATACCATTCCCGAACAGTCATGCTGCTTTGCGCCGTGCCCCAAGGTGTTTGAAAGCTGCAGGGAAATGCTCAAGCCCTTTGCCCTTATTTTTTCCGCATATCCGCACAAAACCTGTGCATAACGCTTATGTTCATCAAGCTTCGGAAACCCGTACTTCGTGGAAAGCCAGATATTGTCGCAGCTGCCCGGGTGCTTAAGCATTTCATCGACATATTTCAGCATTTCGTCCTCTATTATTGCAGCATTGAATCTCTGCATCAGCTCCATGATAAATCCCCCTTTTATATTCCATAGCTGCGGATTATCCGCGCCAGATTTTCAGCCATAACCGGGATCGCGGTGCAGCTCGGATGAATGAGATCCGCCGAAAGCCCCGTCACCGATGCCAGAACATCAAGTCCGTTAATATATACGGTGTTTTTTAAGTTCAGCTTTGCATGCGTTTCGCGCATAATGCTTCGGAACATTTTCGCGCGGCCGTTCTGCACAAAATCCGAATGTGTGTAAAAAATATCAATGCAAAAAACCTTTTTGTCGGGGTGACTTTCGGCAACCTTTTTAATGAAATATGTTATCCGCTCCCTGTAATCCCCGGGTTCAATATTCAGCACATTTATCCCCATTTCAAGCGTTGCAAAATCCCAGTCGTTTCTTTCCGCAATGTAGTCCGCCATGCATTTTTCAAGCCTTGCCGAGCCTGCAAAGCCGAGGTTGATAAGCTCCGCGCCGAGCAGTTCAGCCGTTCTGTTCGGGTATGTGTTCGGGGCATTGAGCCCGATTGAACCGTGCGTTATGGAAGAACCGTAAGCAAGGTATTTCTTTTCGGGCGTTTGCTCTTTCCGCGGCGGTTCCGTGTCGCCCTCAATATCAATCAGCTGCACATTGCTGTGCTCAAGCATTATGCGAATCAAAGAAGAATCGAACGGCAGGCGGTTCTCCTCGGTGATCCGTTTCAATGCCGCTTTGTCATAGGGATTTGAAACAACAATTTCGGTTTCACGGTCATAGATTGCTTTAACTGCTTCCTCCCAGCCCGAATATATGCTTCCGTACAGCACAGTTGCTCTCGAAGCTGTGCTGCCCTCCGGCATGCGCAGTTTAAGCTTTGCCTTATCGCCCTTAAGATTAAAGCGAATTTCCGCACCGCAGCAGCTTTTGTTTCTTTCCGCCGCATCGGGAGACAGTCCTTTTTCAACAGATTTCGGCACTCTCAGCATATTAAAGCTTCCGTTTTGAGCAGCTTCGATTTCCGAAATATTGTATAGCTCGGTATTTTTAAATATCATTTTATCACCGCCGCAATATTATTTACCTTTATATTAACACACAACATTTTTGTTATCAAGTTGAACTTTTGTCAGCTTTAATGATGATAAATTATAAACTTTTCCGCTTAGGCATAACAGATTCGAACACATGCGCCCTATGCTTGTTAAATTTCCGCACAACTGTCTTTTCGGGACTTGCAAGGCGCCAAGCC
>CAJJUC010000162.1 GCA_905195005.1 uncultured Eubacteriales bacterium
CATATCCTTACGTATCATCAGCCCCGCGCTTGTGCAGAGTATGCTGTCGCCCTTAATAAACGGAAATCCGAAATAATCTCCCGACTCTGTGCGAACAGCTCTGTCTATATCCTCATGCTCCTTAAGATAAGCGGTATATGCCGGTGCATACTTTTCCATTTTGTCCGTTATGGTAATAATGTGTCCGTCTTCAATTGCTTTAACCGCGCCGCCCTGGTACCATTCCCAGGGATAATATATAAGGTCTGGAAGATCGCCCGATGAAATCATAATATTAAACGATTCCTGCACACTCCCGGCAGCCGGGTGCTGGTATTTTATTTTAACTCCCGTTCTTTTTTCAAGCTCCTTTTCAAACGGACTTTCACCCTGATTGCTGTAGGTTGCCGCAAGATTCGGATTAAGCTGTTTCCAAAAGGTGAAAGTGATTCCGCCCTTGAGGGGATATGATTTAAGATCGGCGTCGCTTACTTTTGATTGCGTTTCTTTCCTGCCTCCGCAGCCGGCAAGCAAAAGCACGCCTGCCATAGCCGCTGCCAAATACCTTTTCGTATTCATAATAAATTCCTCCGCTTTATATATTTTGTAACAGACAATCTGCCGTGCCTAATTATTTTAACAAATTAATTAATTTATTTATACACCAAAAACTTTGATTATTAAGACAGTTTTCTATATTTTACTTTCTGAATTGCGATGGAGACATATCCTCAAGGCTTTTAAATATCCGCCGGAATGTCCTTGAGTTACCGAAGCCCGTCATTTCAGTTACCTGTTCTATGGAAAGAGCCGGATTCTCCAGCATAAGCCGCTTTGCTTCGTCAATTCTTACCTTGTTTATGTAATCAAGGAGCTTTACGCCGGTGTTCTTTCTGAACATGCTTGAAAGATACGCCGGATTAAAATGAAATCTTGCGGCAAGATCGTTTACGTTCAGATTAACATCGCTAAGATTTTCTTTTATATACGTCTTGATCTCATCGCATATTCCGGCATTCATTCTGCCGCCGCTTTTTGCAAGCTTGCACACGGTTTCAATATATTTGTCTATCACCTCCTGCATTCCGGTCAGCGTATCCGAGCTCAGCAGCTTACCCATATCTTCACCGTAATTAAGCTGAAGCTCCGCGTCACTCCCGATTTCCTCCTCCGTGCGGATAATTGTATTCATCACATCTATAATATAACACCGCAGAAGCGTTATAGGATAATTCTTTCGTTCTGTCAGCTTTGCAAGCATATTACCGACAAAGACGCTTGCTTTTTCGGATTCGCCTTTTTTCAGATAATATGAAATCTGCATCTGCGACTGAATATCAAGCGTTCCCGTGAGTCCGCTGTCCGAATCCGTTAAACGTGTTCTTATTATCTGTCCGTATTCCGTCACGGAAAAGCTTTCCTCTATTATACTTCTGTATATGTTGGGCAATTTTTCAGCCTTATCCGCTATATCTCCGATTACAACTGTTATCTCGGTTTCAAGCATATCGTGCATAACGCTGCGCAAAAGCACCGACTGCTCTGCCAGCATAAGCGATGCAGCTGAAGAATCATATTCGTCTTTCACAAAAATCACTGCATTTGTTCCGCTGTCAAATTCGCTGAAAAACACTTTTCCGACAGGAGAAAACACTTCGCCCGCAACATTTTTCACTGCAAAACGGAACAGTTCTCTGTCATTATCGTACAGGGGGTTTTCATCGCTGTGCAAAATGCGGATTGCACAGATTCTCTCACTTCCGGCGTCTATCAATTTCCGCATTTCTCCCGAAAGCGGCTTTCCGTTTAAAAGATTTTCAACCGCGTACTCTCTGATATATGCCTCGCTTTTATGCATTTCCTTAAGCAATACTGCTTTTTCATTTACAATACTGTAGATTCTGTTCTCTATTTCGGCATATTCGTTTTTATGCTCCTCGGTTCTGTCCCCTAAAGCCTGATTCAGCCGCTTCAGCATACTCCGCAGCGGCTTATACTGTCTGAAAGCGAAGTAATACGCAAGCGTCAGTCCGACAATTAAAAACAGAAGCATATATGCAACGGATAAAATCTGCAGTTTACTTAAATTTTTGTTAAGGAGATTTTTGTCGGTATATATCACATAGCTCACATAGGGAACAAAGGAATCGGCAACCGTAACATAATTTTCCGCCGTTTCCTCTGTTTCGCCGGCATTTTCGGGAATTGCTCCGCCGTGTTTTTTTCCGTAAACCGCACTTATTGTGCCTTCCTTGTCGAGTATAAACATATCGGAAAAGTACGGGTCAAGCTTCAGTATGGAATATGCGTCAAGCGAAACAAGCACAACGCCGCCGTCAAACCTTATCACATAAGTATATTTGTAATCTCCCCTGCCCTCTTCGCCGGAAAAAGGAATGCAGCAGTAACAGTCTGATCGGTCGTCACTTAGAAAAGCTTTCCATTCTTTTTCGCTCATCAGAGAATTGTTTAAGTAACCTGCGTAAAAGTATTTGTTCTTCACAATTCCCTGGCTGCTCACAATCTCATCGGTTTCCGTCAGATAAATAAATATTGATGAAATGCTTCTGTTCAGAATTATGTGATTTGCAACTTCCTTAATCAGTCTTTTTCTTGCTTCAACAGAGCTTGCCAATTCATCGCCTTCAGCCGGAATTTTTGCCGTTATATCGTAAGCGGCAACCGAAAGCTTTACCCCCGCGGCGTCTATCTCTTTGGATATTTGTTTCACCTTTGCCTCGTTATAATTTTTCAGATTGTTCTCCAGCACGCTGTTCATTCTGTAAAAATATACGCCCATAATAAGCAGCGCAATAAAAACCATTATTGAAAACAGAGTAATCCACCTTGCAAAAAGCGCGCTGTGCTTTCTTATTCTGTCTTTTTTTAATAAATGTATCATAGTCCATTTCCCTTATATCGTTTTTTTTTATTTTATCATTAATTCCCACTTTTGTATATTATAAATTCTTGGTCTTAACGGACAATTTCTCATATCACAGCTTATAATGCCCGCATTTTCCGGGTTTTCTTAATTTTTGTCCGCTTTTCGGTTGATAAATTAAAAAAAAGGCGAAATCATCAGCTCAACCCGACAATTTCGCTTTTTTTCACAACTATTCAATTACGCCCAATTTATTGTAATAATAAATCGGCATAGCGCTCCATCCATGGCATAAGCTTCCGGCATTTTCGAAATCCGCGTCCCCCTTCATGGTTTCCCAAAACGAGGTTGCGCCCTTTTCAAGCATGAAAGTATACTTTTCTTTGATGTCGTTCAGCACATATTCATTGTATCTGCGGTCTGACTGAAGCAGTGCGTCATATAAAAAACAGCTCATCGACAATGTAACCGGAATCATACTTTTGTCAGTCAGTTTATCGATTATTTTTCCTTTGTCCAAGCCTATCAGCACGGCAAACGAATTTCCAAGCTCCGTATAACGTTTTTTATCCTCTGTGCTTGCAAAAAATGCGCCCTCCTCCTCATTGTAAAAGGTTCTCTCTATTGCCCTTTTCATATTCTCTCCTTCAAAGGCAAATTCTTCATTTACATAACCGCAAAGCTTTTTAAACCGATCCAAGGAATACAAAAACGCACAATTCAGAATCAAATCGTATCTCAGGCTTTCACTTTGGTATTCTCCTGTGCTTCCCTCGCTCCATTCGTAGAAATTCCAAAACGGCTTCTTCAAATTCGGAATAAGACCGCTGTCATCTATTCTTTCCCTAAATCCGTTCATTATGCCGCGCATCGTTTCCATAACTATCGGGATAATCGTTTTATCTCCCGTATGCTCCACATATTCATACACCACAACGGGATACATTACCGAGAAAAACGGAATTGACGGTGTTTTCACCGCCGGGAAGGTCAGCTCGAGCATTCCGCCTTCGGTTTTTCCGTGCGACATGAAAATCAGATTTGCTCTTTGAAATTCAGCGCTGTCAAACGCATAATATCCGCACAGCATTTGGTTTCTTCCGTCAAGAACATACAATGCCTGTTCGCGCCACGGGCAGTCCTCATAATGCTCATGCATGCACAGCTTTAATGTTCGCACGCACGTATCATAGATTTGCTTTTCCGTACCGCTGAGCTTAACAGGTTTTTCACCGATGGGATATTCAATCGGAATAAGCTCAACCGATTCAACCTCAAATTCCTTCTCGGAAATCAATTGAACATACCTCGCGCCCAGTCTTATGTACAGTTGGGTGAAATTATTTTCTCCATTTTCGCAGTAAAATCTCACGGAAAAATCTCTCTCCCCTATTATCCTGCGCACCTCACCGTCAGCAATATGTTCTCCGTATGCCGCTATTATTTCCGTACTTTTATCGCAGCTCACCCGTATTCTCAGGTAACCGGCATATTCTCTTCCGAAGTCGTATATCTTTTTCTCCTTATTTATCAGCTTTCCGGATACCGGCGGCATGATTTTGCACCTTTTCACGGGGCGCGGCACAAGCGCGCAGCTTATGTCTGCGCTTACACATTTTGAGAGCTTATCATCCTCAGGTTTTTTCATATATGAGGAATACCCCAGCTCCCATGTGATAAGCTGCGTTGTGTTCTGAACATATCCCGAATCAATACCGCCGTATGTATTTTCTGAGCTTCGTAAAACAACTTTGCCGCCGCACTCCAAATCATAAATGACGCCTGCGTTATCCGAGATTGCCTTTGCGGTATCGATTCCCTCGTATCTGACGGATATTCTAAGCTCATTTTTGCCCTTTTTGCAAAATTTTCTTATATCCAAAGCATCGAAATATTTTAAATCCCGATACCCCTGGAACTGCCCGAATGCCGCCGTTTCACCGTTAATATACACAATATAATCGTTCACTGCGGATATACATAAAACAGCCGTTCCGCCGCTGTATTCAAATTCTTCTTTAAATAATGCATATTCATTCCGCTGCGGATTGCTATTAATCCAAATCCACTTGCCGGAAAAATGTTTTTTCAACGCTCATCATCTCCGTAAAAATACTTTAGCCCAATTATACAATACTCCTCAGCTTTATGTCAATATGCAAAGTATTACAGAAGCGGACATTTTCTTATATTTAATGAATGAGATCCCCTCCGATGTGCACGAAAAAGCACTGGGCGCATGTGTTCGAGTCTGTTATGCCTACTTCTGTTTGGCAATGCCGAGCCATAGAAATATGTGCGCCGCAGGCACACTCGCAAAAAGGTGGTAGCGAAAGTGAGCCGTTGTGAGCAC
>CAJJUC010000163.1 GCA_905195005.1 uncultured Eubacteriales bacterium
GGCAATACATCACGTTTGGGAATAAAACCTCTTCTTGGCACTATTCTTCCCTCCTTCATTAAAATTTTGATGAATTCACAGGTACTCTGCGGCATAAATGCCGCCGTAAGTGCAACGACAAATATATATATAAATCCGTACGTCACACTGTGAAATGTGCTTCGTTTCGCACGGAGCAAATCACTTCTTCGGCTTCTTGGCGCCGTATTTGGATCTTGACTGAAGTCTTCCGTTCACACCGGCAGTATCAAGCGTACCGCGGATGATATGGTAACGAACACCGGGAAGATCCTTAACTCTGCCGCCGCGGATAAGAACAACGCTATGCTCCTGCAGGTTATGACCCACACCGGGAATATAGCTTGTTACTTCGATACCGTTCGACAGTCTTACTCTGGCAATCTTACGGAGCGCTGAGTTAGGCTTCTTGGGAGTCTGCGTTTTTACGTTAGTGCAAACGCCTCTCTTCTGCGGCGAACTCTGGTCAGTTGCGGCTTTCTTCAGGGAGTTGAGACCCTTCTGAAGTGCGGGAGCCGTTGATTTAACAACAGATGTTTCCCTGCCCTTTCTGACAAGCTGGTTAAAGGTTGGCATGATTTCACCTCCATAATAAATTATATATTGAATGACCCTCCCGCCCGTTTTTCGGGCAGGAGAATCAAACATACAAATATCATACCTTAACACTATAACAAACCTTTGTTAAAATGTCAAGTATTTTTTATTCATTTTCGGCTTTCGGCTTTTTCATTTCTCCGACAAGGTCTGCCAGAATGTCGGAATACTCGTTGCTGCCCTCAACCTCAATTTCTATATCGCGGTACATCGGAACGCCGGTTCCTGCAGGAATAAGCTTGCCGATGATAACGTTTTCCTTAAGACCAACCAGCGGATCGATCTTGCCTTTGATTGCTGCATCCGTAAGAACACGCGTTGTTTCCTGGAACGACGCCGCGGACAGGAACGAATCGGTTGCAAGAGCCGCCTTTGTTATACCGAGCAGCAGTTCCTCTCCCTCGGGAGGATTCTTGCCCTCTGCCTTAAACCGGTCAACCATCTCGCCGAAGCGGATACGGTCAACAGTTTCACCGGGCAGATAGCTTCCGTCGTTCTGCTCCTCGATGCGAACCTTTCTCATCATCTGGCGGACAATAACTTCGATATGCTTATCTGCAATATCAACCGCCTGCTGACGGTAAACCTTCTGAACCTCTTTAACAAGATATTCCTGAACGGCGCAAAGTCCTTTGATTCTGAGAATGTCGTGCGGATTAACGCTTCCTGCGGTGAGCTCGTCACCTGCTTCGACAACGTCTCCGTCCGCAACCTTAAGAGTTGATCCGAACGGGATAAGGTAGGTCTGAGCCATGCCTTCCTTATCGGCAATCATAACCTCGGTTTTCATCTTGGTTTTATTAATTGTAACCGTACCGCCGATGTCGGTTACAATAGCAAGACCCTTGGGTTTTCTTGCCTCGAAAAGCTCCTCGACACGGGGAAGACCCTGCGTGATATCGTCACCGGCAACGCCGCCCGTGTGGAACGTTCTCATTGTAAGCTGCGTACCGGGCTCACCGATTGACTGAGCGGCGATAATCCCGACCGCTTCACCGATGTTTACAAGGTCGCCCTGACTTGCAAGGTTAGCGCCGTAGCAGTGAGCGCAAACGCCGACCTTCGCATGGCAGTTGAGAACGCTTCTTATCTTAACCGTCTTAATGCCTGCGTCAACAACCTTCTTGGCAATTGCCGCATTCATAAGAGTATCCTCGGGAACAATAACCTCACCCGTCTGCGGATCGATTATATCGTCGCAGTTGACTCTGCCTATGAGACGCTCTTCAAGCTTCTCGATAACGTCCTTGCCTTCCTTGATTTCGGAAACATTGATGCCGTCATGAGTATGGCAGTCAAGCTCGCGGATGATAACATCCTGCGAAACGTCAACAAGGCGGCGTGTAAGATAACCGGAATCGGCAGTTCTGAGCGCTGTATCGGCAAGACCTTTACGCGCACCGTGAGTTGAAATGAAATACTCCAGGATGTTAAGACCTTCACGGAACGACGCTCTGATCGGGATTTCGACCGTACGGCCCTGCGTGTTTGCCATAAGTCCGCGCATACCTGCAAGCTGTCTGATCTGATTGATGCTTCCGCGGGCGCCCGATGTTGCCATCATGTAAATCGGGTTGTATTTATCAAGGTTCTCCATAAGAGCCTTTGTGATGCTGTCGTTCGCTTTCTGCCAGGTTTCGATAACCTTTCTGTAACGCTCATCGTCCGTTATAAGGCCGCGGCGGTAAAGCTTTGTGATGTCCTCAACCTTATCCTCCGCCGCCGCAAGATATTCGGCCTTGCTTCCGGGAATCTCCATATCGCTTACCGAAATGGTGATTGCGCCGCGCGTTGAATATTTGTAGCCGAGCGCCTTGATATTGTCAAGCACAACAGCCGTGTCGGTTGTTCCGTGCTTTCTTATGCAGTTGTCAATGATTTTACCGAGCTGCTTCTTGTCAACGATAAATTCAACCTCAAGCTTAAATTCGTCGTCCTCGGTTTCTCTCTTGACAAATCCGAGATCCTGGGGAATAACCTCATTGAATATAAGTCTGCCGACGGTTGATTCAATGATTTTTTCCTTGATTTCTCCGTTGATATTCTTTTCGATTCTAACCTTTATCGGCGCATGAAGCCCGACGTCTCCGCAGTCGTAAGCCATCATGGCTTCGTTCACGCTTGAGAACATCTTGCTTTCTCCGATTTCGCCGACAAACGTGCCGACGCCCTCATCAACAAATTCAATCAATTTTTTGCCTGCGGCTTCAAGCTCGCGGTTTGCTTCGAGAACAACTCCGTAATATTTGTAAACCTTGCCCTTTTCAAACGATGAATCGCCGGGATCCGTGATTTTAACCTCACGCGGCTTTACAAGTGTAAGATAGTAGCTTCCCAAAACCATATCCTGCGTGGGAACGGTTACGGGGCGGCCGTCCTGCGGCTTGAGGAGGTTGTTTGCGCTGAGCATCAGGAAGCGTGCCTCCGCCTGCGCCTCGGGCGACAGCGGAACGTGAACAGCCATCTGGTCGCCGTCGAAGTCGGCATTGAACGCCGTACAAACGAGGGGATGAAGTCTGATTGCGCGGCCTTCAACAAGAATCGGTTCAAATGCCTGAATACCGAGTCTGTGAAGCGTTGGCGCACGGTTCAGAAGAACCGGGTGCTCCTTGATTACGTTTTCAAGGACATCCCAAACCTCCGTGCGTGCACGTTCAACCATTCTCTTTGCGCTCTTTATATTATGTGCGCTGCCGTTTTCCACAAGCTTCTTCATAACGAAGGGCTTGAACAGCTCAAGCGCCATTTCCTTAGGCAGACCGCACTGATAAATTTTAAGCTGCGGACCGACAACGATAACGCTGCGGCCGGAATAGTCAACACGCTTACCGAGAAGGTTCTGGCGGAAACGTCCCTGCTTGCCCTTAAGCATGTCGGAAAGCGACTTAAGCGCTCTGTTTCCGGGACCCGTAACGGGTCTGCCCCTGCGGCCGTTGTCGATAAGCGCGTCAACGGCTTCCTGAAGCATTCTCTTTTCGTTTCTTACGATGATATTCGGAGCGCCGAGCTCGAGAAGTCTTTTAAGACGGTTGTTTCTGTTGATAACTCTGCGGTAAAGGTCGTTTAAGTCACTCGTTGCAAACCTGCCGCCGTCGAGCTGAACCATCGGGCGGATTTCAGGCGGAATAACGGGAACGCAGTCAAGAATCATCCATTCGGGACGGTTGTTTGACTTTCTGAATGCTTCCGCAACCTCAAGTCTTTTTGCAATCTTGACTTTTTTCTGACCCGTTGCCGTTTCAAGCTCTTCCTTAAGCTCATTGCAGAGCTGTTCAATATCTATTTCCTGCAAAAGCTCTTTAATAGCTTCCGCACCCATGCCTGCGCGGAAACGGTCGCCGTACTTTTCGTAGTATGCATTGTACTCTTTTTCCGTGAGGGGTTCTTTTTTCGTAAGCTCCGTCTTACCGGGATCGATTACGATATATTCCGCAAAGTACAGAACCTTTTCGAGAACGTGGGGAGAAATATCAAGCAGCAGACCCATTCTGCTGGGGATACCTTTAAAGTACCATATATGAGAAACCGGCGCCGCAAGCTCGATATGACCCATTCTTTCGCGGCGAACCTTCGAGCGCGTTACCTCAACGCCGCAGCGGTCACATATAATTCCCTTGTAACGGATTCTTTTATATTTTCCGCAGTGGCACTCCCAGTCCTTCTGCGGTCCGAAAATACGTTCGCAGAAAAGACCGTCGCGCTCGGGCTTCAGAGTACGGTAATTTATTGTTTCGGGCTTTTTAACCTCACCGTAAGACCATTCTCTGATTTTTTCGGGAGAAGCCAAGCCGATTTGCATTGCCTCAAAAGTATTAAATTCCATTAAATTCCCCTCCCTTACTCTATTATATCGTCGGAATTTTCGGCTTCGATTGCCTCAAGCTCTTCATCGTCGGGCTCAAAGTCATCGTCATCCTTATCATCGGCAATATCGTCATAATCATCGAGAAGTATATCGTCGTCATCGTCATCTTCATCATCGGAAGCTGCGATTCCGCGGCCTTCAACGATGTCATAAATTTCATTTTCGGGATCAACCTCACTGTAGCCGCTTCCGATTCCGTCGTTCACGGTTGTGAGAAGCTCATCCTTGTATTCGTCCATGTTCGGCTCGTCGTCCTCATCAACGCTGCGAAGGTCGATAACCTCGTTGTTCGCGTCGAGAACATTAACGTCAAGAGCAAGCGACTGAAGCTCCTTGATAAGAACCTTGAACGATTCGGGAATACCGGGAGCCGGTACATTTTCACCCTTTACAATAGCTTCGTATGTCTTAACACGTCCTACAACGTCATCCGACTTAACAGTAAGGATTTCCTGAAGGAGATATGCTGCGCCGTAAGCTTCGAGCGCCCAAACTTCCATTTCACCGAAACGCTGACCGCCGAACTGGGCTTTACCGCCGAGAGGCTGCTGCGTAACCAGAGAGTACGGACCGGTAGAACGAGCATGCATCTTGTCGTCGACCAAGTGGTGCAGTTTC
>CAJJUC010000164.1 GCA_905195005.1 uncultured Eubacteriales bacterium
GGCAGAACAATCTCTCTGCTTCCTCAATATTATGGTATACCTTCCATTCCCCGACAAGCAGACAATCCTTTCCGCGATGATTGATAAAGCAATATATATCATGCAGCGGATATCCGAGGAAAACTCCGATTTCATGCGGAAACTTATCATTTCCGAGCCTTGTTTTCAGTATTGCAAGGCACGCTTCAAGCTGACCCGTTTTCGGATAACCGTATCTTGAAAGAAATGCTCTGCTTCCGTGCAGGAAAAGATGTTTTTCAAGAATCGTTCTGCGGTATGCAATTACCAGCACGCGCTCCGCGCACTCGCACAGAATTTCAATGTAAATATCATTGGGATTCAGCTCATTGTTCAATCGGCAAAGCTCCTTGTGCAAATCGGGAAATTTCAATTTATTCAATGATACAAGATTCGACGGTTTTATTCCCGCAAACGCGGGCGCGCAGTAATACGCCAATAACGCCTCCAGCATATTAAACTCCTTTTTGGTTAGTTAAAACTAACCAATTCTCAAAAATATATGCCTGTATTTCGGCAAGGATTAGGTTAGTTTCAACTAACCTGTAATAAGAATAGCATATTATTTTTCCGTTGTCAATAGTTATCGGCAAACTTTTCGCAAAACGATTTTCATTTAATAAAAATTTTATTGCTTTCATCGTTTGCATATGGTATATTATAAAATATAAGGAGGTGCTTTTCATGGCTCTTATATGGACGCTTGCCGTAATCGGCTTTGGCATTGCCGAGGCGCTCACAGTTCAGCTTATAAGCATTTGGCTTGCCGGAGGCGCGTTTGCAGCGCTCATTGCCGCGCTTGCCGGCGCGCCGCAAAGGTGGCAGCTGTGGATTTTTCTTTCGGTAAGCGCAGTGCTGCTTGTGTGTACATATCCGATCGTAAAGCGTTTTCGCAGCAGAAAAAGCGTTCCCACGAATAAGGACGCGCTTATCGGCGAAAAAGCAATTATCACCGAGGATATTGACAACATTGCGGAAAAGGGCGCGCTTAAGCTGCACGGAATCGAATGGTCGGCACGGAGCGAGAACGGAAGCGCAATAAAAAAAGGCGCTGTTGTAAGAATTTGCAGCGTTTCGGGAGTTAAACTTTTTGTTGAGGAAATTAAGGAGGATTAAATTATGCCGTTTGTATTTTTTTTGTTTGTAATTATTCTGATCGGTGTTATCGCAAATATCAAAATTGTTCCGCAGGCGCACGCGTTTATTATTGAGCGGCTCGGCGGCTACAGTGAAACATGGAATGTCGGTCTGCACATTAAAATCCCGTTTATCGACAGGATTGCCAAAAAGGTTAATCTTAAAGAACAGGTTGTTGATTTTCCGCCGCAGCCCGTTATCACCAAGGATAACGTCACCATGCAGATCGACACCGTTATCTACTTCCAGATAACCGATCCCAAGCTTTACACATACGGCATTGAGCACCCCATGGTCGCTATCGAGAACCTGTCGGCAACCACGCTGCGTAACATAATCGGCGATCTTGACCTTGACAGCACGCTGACATCACGCGATACTGTAAACGTTAAAATGCGCGCCATTCTTGACGAGGCAACAGACCCCTGGGGCATAAAAATCAACCGTGTTGAGCTGAAAAACATTATTCCGCCCAGAGAAATTCAGAATGCAATGGAAAAGCAGATGAAAGCGGAACGCGAGCGCCGCGAGTCAATTCTCCGTGCAGAGGGCGAAAAGAAATCCGCAATTCTTCTTGCAGAGGGTGAAAAGGAGTCCGCAATTCTGCGCGCCGAAGCTAAGAAACAGACCGCCATCAAGGAAGCCGAGGGTCAGGCGGAAGCAATTCTGAAGGTGCAGACGGCTTATGCCGAGGGTATCCGTCAGATAAACGAAGCCGCACCCACGCAGCAGTACCTCACAATTAAGGCGCTTGAAAGCTTTGAAAAGGCTGCCGACGGTCAGGCAACAAAAATCATCATTCCGTCTGAAATTCAGTCGATTGCCGGACTTGCGGCATCGGCAAAGGAAATTTTTAAATAAGACCCGGAGCTTTAGAAAAGCTGACATAACGAAAGAGACTTCATGTTCCTGTACGCTCAGTCTCTTATAAAAATTTTAGCCGATATAAGGTTTGAGAAATTTTCAAACCTTATATCGGCTAAAATTTTTGTTTAATATATTTAAAGAATCAGCCCACGGCCTCATCCGGATCATCATATGCGGTTCTCGCGGGAATGACCCAAATCATCTGAGTTTTTTCTTCCCATTCAACGCGGCAATCCAACGCGTCTGTTATATCACGAAGCTTAAAATAATTGTTTCCTTCGATATTATAGCAGGTTGCCTTAATCGGAACTCCGTCAAGCGTTAAAAATGCAGATGATGAAAAAGCTGTTCTTTCGGCACCGTCACCCGGCGTTAATTCACCGCCGACCGATGTATAATCGTAAAAACTCAGCATATCGATAGAATTTGTTGCACCGTCATACTTAACGTCAAAGGTTTTAATGGTTCCGTCAAGGATTTTTGCAATATCTCTGAGCTTAAAGTAGTTGTTACCATCGATGTTATATGCGACGGTGTTATATTTTAGGCCGTCCAGGCAAACAGTCTGCGTTTTGGCAACGGAATTTTTGCTGAATCCGTTTCCGGGATAATAAGTAAATGTATCCTGCATATCATCCTCGTGAACCAGGTAGCGAATCTCCCCGTTATAGTAAATAGTATAGATTTTTCCTGTTATAATCCACGGTTCTATATCGGCAGGATCTACTTCGGGAATATCCCTCATATCCGCGTCGCGGTCAAACGAAAATTCTTCAATGCCATATACATTTACCCATTCTCTGTCGTGTATTTTATTGATTTCACCGTTGTTTGAAAGAATCCAGTTACTGTACTCTGACATCTTATTCTCATCAACGTTGATATATCCGTAACGGTAATTTTTGAGCTTTGCAAGTCCTTCGGCAGAATAGGTCATCGCGCCCCATTCACCCCAGGGAGTGTCCACGGACAAAACGCCGATAGGAGCGCCGAGCGCTGCCGTGTCCGCTGCGGACAGAGTTTTCGTTAACTCATCGAGATTGCTTGTCGGAATGTAACATTCCTTTGAGTTAAACCAAATTTTCGAATTTGTTCCGTCATAGTTCAACCCGATAACATCGATTGCCGCACCTTTTTTAACCGAACCGACAATCGAAGAACCGTCGGAAATATTGCAGTCAACGGCTGCTATTGCTTTGTACTGAGTTGACGGTTTTGCAGTGTTTGCGCGCTGAACATTCACATACTTTGCGTCAACATAATAAAGACCTTTCTTATAATAAATCTTATAATGACCGTTCTGCGGAGCGGCATTTACAATCTGAAGCGACTGATTGATTTTAAAGACGCCTGATTTTATATAATCCGTATCATCGGGAGTGGTCTTAACCAGCAAAAGACCTGTTGCCCTGCCTACCGCTTCAATGCTCGGAGGCGTTGACACCTGATTATTAATATCCAAAATATAGCAGTTTTTTCTCGGCAGGAAATATACGCCCGGCTTCCAGCTTGTGAAAGCAGTACCGTCTTTCTCGCCGCACTGCCTGATCATGCCTCGCGATTCGTCAACGCCGCCCTCGCTCCACACGGCAACCCAATCCTCGTTATATGCAACAACCTCAAATTCACTCGATGTTGCAACATAAAACGCTGTGTTAGCGTATGCATCCGTTCTGGTCCATTCTGCAAACGGCGGATCATATCCTATTACCTTGAGCTCATCAAGCCTTCTGATATGATAGTTCATCGGCGGGTTTCCGGGATAGAACGATGCTTTTACCGTACCGTATTTTCCCTCATCGCCAATATGTACAATTGCCATTCCCACAAGCGGCAGCGATGCGGGGCGGTCGTGTCTTACCCATTCTTTCGGCACCTTAGCATAAAAATTTCTTTCTTTACCCTCGGTTGTTTTGCTTCCGCCATAAATGTAGTCGGAAAGAAACGTCATCTCTATTGCGTGCTGATACTTTTCGGTATCGGAAGCCGCCCATTGCTTGTTCAGTTCCTTTTCGGCACTCTCGGCAGCTTCAAGTATCGGTGTTGTTTCTCGAGCCGTTGTATAAGCAAGGATATATCCGACCGAACCGTCCGAAAGCTGAATTTTGTGAAATTTTCTGTTGTCCTCCCCAATCACATAAGGCTCCAGAACCGTCACTCTGGTTCCTTTGCTGACAACGCTCTTGCCCCCTGAATATGTGGGTTTTTCCGTAACGCTTACAGTGCCGCCGTATATAACATAGGCGGTATCGCCCGCCTTCAGCTCGGCTGCGGCAAGCGCAGCAGTACAAAGCAGCATAAAGGTGCAAAGCGCTGCTGTTAAAATTTTCTTCAACACAATAATTCCTCCTTTTGTTTTTTGCGTTGATTTATTTGAATCTGCATATTGTAATAATTATATACCATATCGATTTAATATGCAAGTGGCGGACGGAAAAATTATGCTGAAATCGGGAAAAAGGTCAGAAATAAAGCATATGCGTTAATATCGGGGAAAGTCAAAACATATCGTTATCACTCTCTATGCAGATGTGTCAGTATCCGCTTAACCTCTGTTTGCATATTCCGTGGGCCACATACCGGTCTCTTTCTTAAACATTTTCGAAAAATAGTATGAATCCTTGACCCCGACAAGCGGAGCAAGTTCCCTTATCTTCATGTCAGGCTGTTCACGCAGATATCTTTTCGCAATCTCCATGCGGTAATGCGTCAGAAATTCGTTCGGCGACACACCCTTTTGACGCTTGAAAATGCGGCTGATGTAGCTCTGAACAAAATTGAACCGCAGGGCAAGAGTTTCACTGGTAATGCTTTGGCGATAGTTCATTATCAGATACGCCTCAACCTCGTTTGCGAGCTTTTCGTACCTATCCTCATTCTTTCTGTCATCGCGCAGAGTAAGCAGAATGGATGTAATATCATCTGTAAGCTCATCATATGACAGAAAGCCCGCAAGAGAGTTTACGAACTCATGCTTTACGCTGATGTTGCGCCGCTGAACATCAGCCGGATTTTTGAGCACATATGTGTCAAGAATGACATTAAGCATATCATTAATTTCTTCCTGCGTAGAG
>CAJJUC010000165.1 GCA_905195005.1 uncultured Eubacteriales bacterium
TATATTATCATTTTGGAGTAAATTTTGAGGTTTACACAAAATGAGGGATTGCCCCCGCACCTCCGCCCTTAGATTTCTCTATGACAAAATATCTGTTTTTAGTGGGCAGGATAGCCGAGTTTAGGCCTTCCTGCCTTAGTTGTAATATAGCACGTTTTCGGGCTTCCCGGTAAATTTCCCTTTTGAGAACCTACTTTATAATAACGTCAATCAGCATTAGCGCAAACAACTCATGCATCTCTCTTGACGGATGATTTAAGTGATTGCATAACAGCGATGTTATATCAACCCCCGCCGACTTAAGCTCATACCATTTTGCGCGGCAGTCGCACACCGGAACGCCGTTTAAGGCTGCAACCTCCTTTGCCCTGTCAAAATACTTGTCTGCCGTGCCGCTTGTTTGCGTGTTCACAATCAGCTCTGCACATTCCTCAAGTCCGGGATTAATATTCACCTCGTAAAGCACCCTGTCCGCCATCGGGTTCGGGGTCAGAAAAATCACCTCGGAGCCTGCGCCTTTGAGCTTCTTGAAAATTTTATCAAGATTATCTGCATATTCTCCAATTTTTTCCGCACCCGCTGTGCTGTCGTTTGTTCCCAGGCATACAACCGTAAGATCGGGAGAATATGCAAGAACATCTCTGTCGAGTCTTTCCAAGCCGAATTTTGCATCCGTTCCGTTTGCTCCGGCGTTAATGATATTGATTCTCGCATTGGGAAAAAGTATGTTAAGCTTTTTCTTAAATATATTATGATAGACATTTTCAAAATCAAATACATAGCCGTACTCTCCTCCGCCCCGGTATGTAAGCTCAAACACGCCGTGCGTAATGCTGTCGCCCAGAAAAGCTGCCGTCACACTTCCGTTCATCTGGGAATCGTTGCTTTCTTTTACTTTTTTAATAAATTTCATAACTTATATTTTCCTTTCACAAAGGAACTGCAGCAAAATGCACAGAACGCATAAAGCATATTTGATTTTGATTGTATAAATAATTCCGCTTCTCTGCGGAACTTAACAAATCAAAGTATAAATTCATTGTTACGATTTTTAATATTTAAGCATGCTTTATGCTGCGAACAAACTTCACCTCTCGGAGTACCTATGTACGCCTTCGGGTTCAGTTTGTTCGTTCTGCACTATTTTTCTTTTGCCCCTCAAAGCGGCTGCAGCAAAATGCGATTTCATTTTGCTGCAGCTTCCTCAATTTTATCGTTTATTAATCTTTACTTTCCGCTGCCGACGGAAATGCTGAGCGGTTTTATACTGTTTTCAAAGAAAAGGAATACTTTTTTATTTGCCGATTCCGAAAGCTCCTTGGATACCGAATCAGCGCTTTCCCAGTTAGCATTGGCTATGATTTCATTATCCGAGATAACATTTGTCAAAATGCCTTTTTCGTCATATTCCGCAATATAAAGGCACGCCCCCGGAGCATAATCGGTGAGCTTCTTAACCGTAACGTTACCATCCCCGAGAGATAATTCATACGGATACTCGATTATATTAACAATGGCTGAAACCGTCACAGGTTCATCCCCGTTTTTGAATCCGGTCACAGTACCTGTTGCAGGCTTTGTTCCAAGCTCATCCGTTTCAATATCATTCCATTTTATGAAAAGGCGATCCTTTGATCCGTCCGAAAGAATTGATTCGGCATATTTCGGAAGCAAGGGCTTTCTGCCCTTAACAACGGAAATTTCCGTCTCCGCTGCAGCTGCGTCGACAGATGTCACTGCCGGATAAACAACTGTCTTTAGATTATCAATATATATGTCAGGCATCTGCTCATCGCTGCCGAATGCATAACCATACATTCTCAGCACGGTAATTGCATCTCCGATTCCTTTGCTGTCAGCACCGGAATCAGCCGCTGCTGAAGCGGTGTTGCTTGCCCCAAGGTTATGCGCCTCACCGTCAATCAATACGGTCAGTGAAGCATTATCTATATCCGTCCTGTCAACAATATACTTAACGTTAATTTTTTTTCCGGGCACAGGATGAAAATATGCAAGCCATTGTCCGTTAAATTTAACATATGTTTCTCCGCCTGCCCTTATATCCCAAAGTATCTGACAAGCAGGATTGTTGGGGTTAACCTGGTTGTAGAAATAAAGTCTTGCATCGGGCGCCGTCCAATACATATCGAATGATATTTCAAATTTCTCCGAATTTCCGACAGCAAGCGCAAAATTCTCTGCGTTTCTTCCGTTTTGACTGAAGGATTTCCCGAACGAAAATGCCCTGGAGCCCATTTCCGCAGAATCAATGACGCTGTTGTTTCCGTTTGATACCTCGTAATTTTCAAAGTCGTAATTATTAACCTCGCTTCTGCCCAAAACAGTATATTCCGCAAGCTTGCCGTCCGTCCCGATAAGCTCCTCGCTGTAGAATCCCGGGCAGTCGCTCCTAATGCCCGGAACTATCACTCCGAGCTGTTTCCCAAGCTTATTTCCCGATTCGTCCGTCAGATCGGTATTTATAATGTACGACACATCTTCGCCCTTCACAGCGTTAATTACCGGCGCCGTTACATCGCCGTACCCGAAAACGGCGGAGGTGTCGGTTGTGTCGCGGTCAAAAACAACATCGTCAATATATAATTCCGATTCCCTATCCTCACGCGCTCCGTAAAATCTTGCCTGCATATATTTAATATTTGCTCCTTCGCTGTAGGAATCTATCGAATAATGACTTGCGTTTGCCACTTCCTTTACAAGATTCCCGTTGCAGTAAAGCTTATATGAATTATGCACAGTGTCGATATACCAGCGAAGTGCAATCCATTGCTGATTATAATCCGCAATTTCCGTTTCCCCCGCAATGCTTTTCCCGGTTGTCGCCGCATCGTATATCTCGCGGTATATATACTTATTATTTTCAACAGCTAATATCCCGATAATATATGACTCCGCATACGATGCAGATTCCGGCGCGGCATTTTTGGTGCGGAATCTGAATTCCACCGGCTGATCTCCTGTTTTTTTCGGAATTTTAAACTTTGCCTCAAACATAATATTTTCGCCTGTAACAGCTGTGTCGGAAAGATTTACAAACGCTCCGTAAGCGCCCATATGTGTTTCAGTGCCTGCCGCATTGCTTATATCCGACAGTTTCAGATAAGTATTGCCGTTTTTCTCTGTTTTATAGGCAGTTGCATATCTTGCCTGAGAATATGTTCCGAAGCTTCCTGCCGCCGCATCGCTGAACCCGACAGCATTATGCTCCGCAGGAGCTTTCAGATTAAAGTTCTCAATAAATGACGGCTCCTTAAGCTCATACCCTGCAAAAGCAGAACAAAACGACGAAAGAGCCATGACTGTACCCACAGCCAGCGAGATAATCTTTTTTCTTTTCATATTACCCTACCTTTCTTTTTGTATCTACAAAAATTATAACGTTACTTTGGCTTTAAATCTATACATAAAAGTTTTTTTAAACGGATATTTTCTTGGATTTACCCGCTGCTCAGAATTCTTTTGCCATCGCCTTGTGATAACCGAACATTATTTCGGGGGCAAAACGCAGCCGCATCGATAATACCTTTGCCACGTCGCATTCGCGACGAAACGGCGATGTCAGCGCCTTTTCAAATGCTTTTTTTACTATCGGCAGATACTCTTTTCTGCCGCCCTCAATAGCAGCAAAAAGGATGGTGTCAAGTATCTCAATATTTGCTTCCGGAAGATTCACGCGATGCCCGAACTGCTTATACCCCTCGGTATACCAAAACGCATGAATTTCATCATCGTACATATCCTCGGCAAGCCATCTGCCGATTTTTATAACGCAGTCACGCGCGCGGGCATCTCCCGTAAGATAATAATAATGCTTGAGCGCCGTTCCGACGATACCGTGCATAAATGATTTTCCGCCGTAAACAACCTCACCGGTTTCACCCTCGCATTCAGCCTTATACATAAAATATTTAAGGCAGCCTGTTTTTTTATCCTGCTTTTCAAGCACTCTCTCAACTATAATTCTGCAAGCGTTAAGATAAAACGGGTCGTTCGTCAGCTCATATGCCGCCTCAAGCGCAAGCATCCCCCAGCCGGGCTCGCGTTCGGTGAGAAAGTCGTACTTGACGGTGTAATACCGTGCTATCGAATGACCGCACTTTACAACCGCGTCCCGATATGCTTCAATTCCGGTTACCTTATACATTTCCGCCATTCCCTGAACGAAAATATGCCCGATGTGACTTTTGATCAGCTCAAATGACGCCGGAAGCATTTCATGGGGATAATAGTTATTGGCATGCCCGACTGTGTGAATAAACCAGTAACCGTCTTCCTCAAAATGAATATTTTTATGAGAGTTATCGATCTGCTCCGAATGTTCGGCGCCGCTTCTTGCCATATTGTAAAAATCTCTGTCCCCGGTTCTTAAATAGTGGATAAGCATACCGTAATTAAAGTCATACTCATGGTTTGTCCAGTGAACCTCTCTTTCTCCGAAGCTGTCGCCAAAATTAAGCATACCATACTCTCGCCAATCTCTGCGGTGCTTTTTATAACGTTCGAGAGCGCTTTGTACCTGAGCGTCATATTCCGGAAATTCGGGACTGTCAAACTTTACAAAGCCAAAGGCTCCGCTTTTTTCGGCAGCTTCGCTGTCCGGGCGCAGAAAGAGTTCGTTTGCTATAAGCTCCGCACACGGACCGAATGCCATTGTGTGAGTTTTTTTCAGTCCGCAGTGGAATTTATATTTCCCTTCACGAAGATAAAAAAACAGCCGTGACTCTATTGCAAAATCATCGCTTTTGTATCTTTCGGGTTTTTCAATAAACGGACAAATTCCGATTTTAAAGCCGAACCGACCCGTTTCAACCGATTTGGGATAGTTTTGCCAAAGCTCCGAAAAAAACAGTCCTCCCCCAATTTCGGGAAAGCTGCCGCCGCACTTAAGAAGCTTCTCCACTCCGTTTTCAATTGCGGTATTCTCGTCAAGCTGCTTAATACTGTAAGGCTGAAGCTTTTCCGTATAATTTTCAAGATACAATCCGTTAATAAAAGTAAATTCTTCCGTCGTAATATCATTTTCAA
>CAJJUC010000166.1 GCA_905195005.1 uncultured Eubacteriales bacterium
TGTCTCATCATCTCTTACGCGGTCCACAACTCCGTCGATCACCGTGATCACCATCTCACAGGTCGCTCCGATGATGCCTCGGCTTAAATGTCCGCCGTATACATTGCCCAGTTCTGCTCATCGTAAATGTTCCACCCCACAAAATTATAGTTGGGGTACGTAATCCCGAGCGCTTCGGCGGATGGCAGACAAAGCTCGCCGTAAACAACATTCTTCAGTGAAGCAACACTTTCTCCCCTGCTGTAAAGCTGAATATTATATGTAATCGGCGTCCATAAAGCGTACAGCGTCACACCCTCCGCTTTATTATAAGCTCTTGCGGAAGAACAGTCGACATTATAATATTTTGTGCCGCTGCCGTTTTTTCCGTCGAAATAACCGCCGAACAAATAGCCGGGCTTGTCGGGGGCGGTTATCGCAGGCATGGCGCTGTCGAAAACAGCTGTAACGGCTGAACCGCCCGAGCCGCCCTGTGCGTTCAGCACAATATCGTATGTATTCGCCGTCCATTTTGCATAAAGAGTACATGCACTGTCTACGTCATAAGACCTTGCAGCTTCACCGTTTGCATAATAATACTGCGCGCCGCCACCGTCTGTATTCTCAAAATAACCGCCGAAGGTATAGCCTGTTCTTTCCGGCGGCGTAACGGACGGCATTTTTGAATCATATACTGCATCCGTGCTTTCCTCGCCGCCGCTGCCGCTCTGCTTGTCGAATGTAACGGTATATGTATTGGCGCTCCAATCCGCATAAAGCGTAAGTCCGTCCGTTTTGTCATAGCGCTTTGCCGAAGCTCCGTCGGCGTTGTAATACTTTTCTCCGCCTCCGTTTTGCTGCGTGAAATACCCTAAAAAGGTATAACCCTTTTTGGTCGGTTTTGCAATCGGCGGCATATCTGAGTCATATTCTGCGGTAACCGTGCCGCTGCCCGTGCCTCCTGCCGCGTCCAGTGTGACGGTATATTCCTTTGCGCTCCATTTTGCATAAAGCGTCAGATTGGACGCCTTATCATATTTTTTTATCGCCTTACCGTCATAATTATAGTATTGAACCCCGTTTCCGTTAACTTCCGAATAATATCCTCCGAAGGTATAACCCGCTTTTGACGGCGGTGTAACGGCAGGCATTGCCTGCAAATATGCTGCATGGGCGCTTTCCGTGCCGCCGCTGCCGCCCTGCATATCAAAAGCAACGGTATATGTCCGCGGTACAGCTGAAGCGGCAATCTCAATATCGCCCCTTATGGCAGCTGAATTAACTTTAATTGCCCCGTTTGTCTTGTTATACGAGAAATCGTCCGTATCGGTTCCGTTTATCCTTACGGCTATATTTTCGGGCAGCTTATAACCGCTCTCGGGCGTTATTGCCGCCGAATAGTCACTGCCGAACGGCGCCGACGCAGCGCCTGAAAATTTCAGATTAGTCAAAGCGCTTGTTACATTGAACACGGATTTATAAGCAAGTGTGCCGACCGAAAGGCTTGGCTCCGAATAATCAAACGAGTTTCCGGCGTCATCCCGGACGGAAAGCCCGGAAATCTTTTTAAGCTTCAAAGCTCCGTTTGTTCCGGTGTTTTTCAGCTTCACCGTAAAATACACGGTTTGCCTGTCTGCCGAATATGTGATATTATAATTAGCTCTGCTTTCGGTTGATAAATCCAATATCGGTTCAACCGAAACCTTCACGGCTTCATCAAATTTGATCCCGTATGTTACCGTGTCGCCAGGCATTACATATGCGGGAAGTGCAGTATTTTGGTTTACTGCGTATAAATACGGTTCTCCGGTGACAGCCGGTGCAATATCATCATAAAAAATCATGCTGAAATCATACATTCCGAAATAGGCAGAGCCCGAGCCCAAATGCTCCGCACCCTCGTACACGATATAAGCTGTGCCGGCAGGTATCCGTGATTTCCCCACATTTAAAGTTTTTGTTCTTCCCGTTACAGAATATCCGCTGTGCTTGTCACTATATGTTATCTTAACCGCACCGGTTGAATCATAGCAAATAATATTAAGATTTGCCGTAAGCGTTCTGGAGCCCTGTGCATAAAATTTACCCGATGCCGAAACAGACAGCTCCCCGTTGTTCGCGCGAATCACGTCTGCATCTGTCAGCGTCACTTGCTGACGCACAGAAATATCTCCGCCCCTTTTCGTTCCTATTATATAGGGCTCTTCATTTCCCATATCTAAAAACTTTCCGTAGGAACACCCTGTTCGTTCCCAAAAGTCATTTGATGTCGGCGCAGGATTTTGCAGCACATTGGCGCCATAACCGTACACGTTTTCTTCTGCCATGGCATGCAGCACAAATGACGGAAACGACGACAGAGCACATACGACTACACACAGCGCCGTAACAAGCGATATAAATCTTTTTTTCATCTTGCATCTCTCCTTATCTGTCAACTGTTTGTTCCAAAAGCAATTGGTCTGTTTTGTTCCGCAGCAAAAGAAGCATGTCAAGCTCTTTAAGAGTAATATCAAGCCCCTCCTTGCTGAACAGCGACAGCATTTCTGACAGGTACCCCGCCTTGGACATATCGTTTCTGCACAGTGCAAGGTTTTTGAGCTTCTCCTTAAGAGCCGCGTTGGTGTCAAGCTCATAATTAAACCTTGCCACTGTATTAAATGTTACTTTTTTCTTTTTGGAAAACATGTTTTCACCTCCGCGCCCTCTGATTACATTATAATCATAACAAAAAAACCACCCTTTCGGATGGTTTTGATCGCAATTGGTTGTTTTTAAAGCGTAATTGGTCATTTTCGGAGCATGTGAGCCTAGCGTATTTGCGAGCATTTTTGTGCTGTGATGTCGGAAAAGACTTCAAAAAAACGAGTTCGGATACTGACACATCTGCTTAGGCAGATGTATCAGTATCCGAACTCCATACGGTTCAAAAAGGCAAATTTTCCGCAATAATGCGTTAAAATGCTCGTTAATAGACCTAGTATTCCAGCACACCCTCGAATACCTTTACCGCGTTTCCTGTCAGGTACACCGCGTCATCGGTATAGCGGACGGTAAGCTCGCCGCCGTCAACGCGGACGGAAATATCCGTGTTTTTATCGCAGAAGCCTGCTTCAACAGCCGCAGCTGCAGCCGCGCACGCACCCGTTCCGCACGCCGGAGTTTCGCCGTTGCCGCGCTCCCACACGCGCATACGGATTGTTTTTCTGTCAATAATTTTCACAAACTCCGTGTTAATGCGCTCGGGGAATATCGACGCGCTTTCAAATTCCGGTCCCACGCTTTTCAGGTCAATGTTATAAACATTGCTGCAAATCACAACGCAGTGCGGATTTCCGATTGAAAGGCATGTGATTTTATACGGGCGTCCGCCGATGCGCACATCGCGCTCAATGATTTTTTTATCGGGAAGATCCACGGGGATTTTTGCAGGCTCGAAACAAACCTTTCCCATATCGACCGTCACAAGATTAACCATGGAATTGAAGCAGTGAAGCTCCAGCTCTCTCACTCCGCTGCCGGTTTCGATTGTCATTTTCGGCTTATTCACCGTTTTGCTGTCGTACAGATATTTTCCCACGCAGCGGATACTGTTGCCCGCCATTTTGCCCTCGCTGCCGTCCGCATTGAAAATGCGCATCTTCGCGTCGGCAACGCTTGATTTTTCAATAAGCACAAGTCCGTCCGCACCGATGCCGCAATGCCTGTCGGAGAAAAGAATACTGAGAGATTCGGGGCACGTTACCGAGCCGTCGAAATTATTTATAAATATGTAGTCATCACCGGTTCCCTGCATTTTGATAAACGAAATTCTCTGCTTCTCCGTTCTGAGCCGTGTTATATCGGTCAGCTCGGTGTTATACTGGTTAAAGCGGCTGAGAAGAATGTCGGCAAGCGCATTCGCCGTGTCAAGCGATGTAAGGCAGGCAACGCTGAGCTGAAGAGCGCGGCGGTGAAGCCTGAGATATTTCTCATTCTCCTGCGGTTTACCGGAGTTGGTGTAAATAATATAACCGATTTTTCCGGAATCGAGCAGCGGATAAATTCTTCCGTCCTCAACGCTTTCCGCACGTATTCCGAGCGCCTCTATAATTATTGCGCTTTTCTCATCGGCATATATTTCAAGGTGCGCATCGTCAAGCTTCTTCGCAAGCTCGATAAGGTCGTATTTATCCTTTGAATCAACGCTTATATAAACTCCCGTTTTGCTTTCAAGATTAAAGCCTGCGGAAACAAGACCCTTGTAAAGCGCCTCGTTAAGCGTTTTTCCGATTCCGAGCACCTCGCCCGTTGATTTCATCTCGGGACCAAGGATTGAATTTATCCCGGCAAGCTTTTCAAATGAGAACACGGGAACCTTAACCGCATAGTACGGCGGCATCGGGTGAAGCCCCGTTCCGCAACCGATATCCTTAAGCGCCATTCCCTGCATAACCTCTGTTGCAATGTCAACCATCGGGATTCCCGTCACCTTGCTGATATAGGGCACCGTTCTGGACGCGCGCGGATTAACCTCAATAACATAAAGCTCATCGTCCGAAATAAGGTACTGAATGTTTACAAGCCCTCTTGTTTTCAGCGAAAGCGCAAGCTTGACGGAGCAGTCAACGATTTTTTCAAGCATTTTGTCGTTCACATTGAACGGAGGATAAACCGCAATCGAATCGCCGCTGTGAACGCCGGCGCGCTCGATGTGCTCCATTATTCCCGGAATGAGAACATCGCTTCCGTCGCTGATAACGTCAACCTCAAGCTCTTTTCCCATCATATATTTATCAACAAGCACCGGGTTGTCGATTTTCTGCGAAAGGATGATTTCCATATAGCGCGCAACATCGTCGGGCGTATATGCTATCGTCATGTTCTGACCGCCGATAACATATGACGGGCGCAGCAGCACGGGATATCCAAGCTTTTCCGCTGCGGCATGAGCCTCGGCAAGCGTCATAACGGTCAGCCCTTTCGGGCGCTTTATTCCGAAGCGTTCCAGAAGCTCGTCAAACTGCTCGCGGTCCTCCGCCATATCAATGCTTTTTGCCGATGTTCCGAGGATTTT